>JAZNWO010000030.1:0-14005 GCA_045593365.1 Candidatus Avelusimicrobium sp. | reverse complement strand
TAGATATGGAGTATCAAGTGCGTTTGCATTTTGCAAATAACTCCGATACTCGGGTTTGCATCGCATTTAATACAGACTTATCATCCCCGCAAAATCAAATCTGTAAAGGAGAAACAAGCAGAAGCACATATACAGGGCAGAGTACTGATTACAATTATACTGCTTGGGAACATTAATCCTGTTAACACATCCTCACAAAAAGTTCGACGCCCCAGGGTTCAGCCGGAAACATCAGCTAAACAGGTTACTGCGGGCACAGTGTGCTGTCATTTCAGAGGGCCGTCAGGGAAATAACAATGCCGTTAAATTTTATTTTTTAAATTGCATGGCATACAAAGAGGCATACGCTCCGTTTTTCTTCAAGAGCTCCTCATGCGTGCCTTCTTCTGCAATTTGACCGTCGTTGATAACCACAATTTTATCGGCATTTTGCACGGTAGATAAACGGTGCGCAATCACAATTACGGTGCGGTTTTTCATCAAGTTATCCAATGCCTCTTGCACCACTTTTTCGGATTTATTATCTAGCGCGCTGGTAGCTTCGTCCAAAATAACAATCGGAGCATTTTTCACAAATGCACGCGCAATGGCCAAGCGCTGTTTTTGCCCACCGGATAGCAAAATACCCCGCTCACCGATTTCTGTTTCAAGCTGTTGGGGTAATTCACGCACAAATTCATCCAAACAAGCATTTTTTAAAGCAGCCCAAATAGTTTCTTCACTGGCTGTAGCATTGCCTAACAAGATATTTTCCCGAATGGTACCGGAGAACAAAAAATTGTCCTGAAACACCATCGCTATTTGCTGGCGTAAACTTTTCTGTTGTATAGTACGGATATCTGTTCCGTCGATTTTAATAGCCCCTTGCGTAATTTCATACAGTCGCGGCAACAAAGCGGAAATAGTTGTTTTTCCCCCGCCGGAATTACCCACTAGTGCTATCGTGTTTCCTACCGGAATATTTAAATTAATATCATGCAGTACTTCCCGTCCGGGTACATATTCAAAATGTACGTGCTCAAATGTAATTTGTTTGCGCACTTCCGTCAAGGTCGCAGCATCTTCACGATCTGTGATACTGGGTTGCAAATCCAAAATTTCAAAAATACGGTCAATGGCCAAGAATGAATTCTGAATAGCAATATAATTGTTTCCTACAGATTTGAGCGGCGTGTACAACATCATCAAAGCTGCAATAAATGCCACAAAGTTACCGCTAGTAATCTTTCCGCTTACAATCAAATAACTTCCGCATCCAATCACCAGCGCTACCCCAATAGACATAATTACGTGCATCAGCGGGCTTAACCAGTTCGTTCCCTTGACCATTTTCATCGCCAACGTAAAAGTCATATCCGTTACCCGGTGAAAGCGATGCACAAATTCTTCTTCCAAAGTAAAAGAACGAATGGTTTTATTGCCGGCGAATGTTTCATTATAAATGGTGATAATATAGGACAAATTGCCTACTGTTTTAGTCATAATTTCTTTCATTTTACGACGGACAAGAGTCATCGGATAGATAAACAAGGCTAACACCGCCACCGCGATTAAAGCCAAATGCCAAGAATTATAAAGCAGCACACATACCAACGAAATAGAGGAGAATGTTTTAGATAAAAACTGTTTGGTATTATTGACCAACCCGGTAGATGCCATTTCCGCATCATTAGAATAGCGGAATAAAATAGTACCGGAATTATTTTGATCAAAGTAAGCCGTATCCATGGAAAGCAGTTTTTCATATAATTTGCGTTTTACACCAATGGTAATCTTCTGCGCTACCCATGTATTAAAATAGTTAGAAGCGTAAATTAATGCGCCTTGCACAACGGTAAAACCAACAATCAGAAATGGTATCAAAGCCGAAAAATGCGGCTGTTTATCCACCATTACTTTATCCATAAACGGCTTGAGGAACATCGCTACTACACCGTCTAGTGCGCCCACCGGTACTGTAAGTGCAACCCCCAAACAAGCACGGAACCAATATGGCTTAATATAAGGCCACATTCGTTTAAAATTTTTAACTAATTGATTTGTCGTAATCGGTTGGAGTAATTTATTCATAAAAGCCTTCACTGAAAGAATTCAAAAATATCCTTTTCTGCCTTTAATTCATTATATTTTTTTTGGTATCTTGCACGCAGTTTTCCCCATAACAAATGACTGGCCAGATAATAACGTGATAACTTGTTATATTTTTTATGTTTTGGGTCTAAAAAGAAAACACCAGGTCTTTCAATTATCCGTATATTGGTCCGTTGCTTCAGTTTCATGATAAATAAAGACAAGGTAAATTCACCCAAATAACCCAAAAAGCGCTTTTTATCATCTGAAAAATCCGCAGAATCCACTTGTGCATCTACTTGTTGCAAAACCGCAAACAAGAACTGACAATATTCATCAAATAAATCTTTACGCAGGACAAACATATTACACATATATTCTGTTGTTCCTTTGCTAAACTGCTCCACCTCCGCTGTATAATCCGGATACAACTGTTTAACAGCGGCGGCCCATACATCAAATATTTCATAAGTCATACCGGGCGAACAGAGGAATCGGTCCCGCATAGTTCCCTTTATAATACGTGGCGTATTATCATACGGTTTTAAAACCATCACATCATATTGAGGAAAATAATGCCGGATTGCCGAATCTGTCAAATAAGATTGATATTTTTTGCAAACAGGCGGGAACATATATATCGGGGATTGCGGAAGCCACGTAATATGCTTGTTTGGAATGGGTAATTGCGGATTAAACAAAAAATGTCTTCTGTCATGCATCAGACCGACAAAATCAGGATTTCCTAATCTGTCTTGATTTTTCCACGCCCAATACAAAGCTGTCAGTTCATTATATTTCAAATTTTGTTCGGAGATATTTTCGCCCTCATTATCATGCAACATATCCGGAAATAAACGGTCCGCCGAAGCACTCCCTGTTTGCACAGGACATAAAATATCACTCTGTAATACGGGGCAACGCCGGTTATGATATGCCAGGATGATTTTAATATTAGGACGTATTTGCTCCATATCTGTTATTTTCCCGCAGTTGGTAATACCAATTCTTCCAAGTCGGTAATTTTACTTTCTAATGCCTGTATTTGTCTGTTCTGCTGTTCCAGCTGCTGCTGTAAAATTTTTACTTTGCTATGTCGTATCAATTTAAATTCTTTCCCAAATAACACCAAAACTTTATGGGTGGGAGTATTGGTAATTGAAAAATAGAACGAAGCTTTATGCTTAGCTAATTTACTGTCTATATTCTCATAAAACAAAGCATCCAAATATTCAATTGACTTATTTTCTTTTTGAAGTTTCATTACAAATATGGTTAACAAATACTCTCCCAAAAAACCGAGAAACCGCTGTTCAGAACCCGTGAATATTTTTTTATCCACCCGTTTATTTACTTCCTTCAAGACGTCAAAGCAAAACTGCGAATACTCAAAAAAGAGTTCTTTCTTCATAATGAACATGTTACACGCGTATATAATATGCCCATACATAAATTGATTTAAATAAGGCACATAAGCAGGATATAAATCTGTAATCACCCGTACAAACTGGTCCCATGCTTCGCGTTTAGCGCCAGGAACATAGTTAATATAATGGTACTTCATATAGGAATCCCCGGCAATAAAATTCCGCACATCATAAGGTTTTATAATATAACAATCTGCCCGCGTTTGCAGCGTATCTAAAATATGCTTAGGTTCTAAATTATTTTGAAACTGTTTATCTGTCACTGCCACTCGGTAAATGGGCATTCCGGGAAGCCAGGCAATTCTGTTCTTTAAAGAAAAATCTTTATTAAACAAAAAATGCCTCCGGTAATGCATAAATCCCACATATTCCGGATTACCGATTTCTTGGTACTGTTTCCATACCCAGTATTGTGCAGACAATTCACTGTACCTGTGATTTTGAGCAGATATATTATCTCCGGTATCATCCCCCAACATACCCTCAAAGGTTTTGTCAGTTAAAGCACGCCCCGTTTGAATAGGCTGAATAACTTCATTTTTTAATAACTTATGTTGCTTTTTGTAAGAAATAAAGATCTTAATCTTTGATGCTTTCATTGGATTCTCCCAAAAATCAATTCTCGCGCAACAGGCGGCGGGCGGAAATTACCTTTTGTTTATAAAATTGTTTTTTACATTCATATCGGGCCCGTTTTTTACCCCACACAAAATTAAATAGTATTCTGTATTTGTAATAGCGTAGTAAATTCTGGGGATACTCAACAAGCGTTTTAATATTGGCAGTTAACTGGGAAATCAAAGAAGCAATTTGGTCTTGTATTTTTAGCTCCAAAGAGGCAATCTGATCTTGCATTTTTACTTCTAAAAGAGCCGCTTCTTTCTGCACTATTCTGTCTAACAAAATTTCATAGAACGGAGATTCTCGTGCATATTTCCACCAGATATCTGCAAATTCATTTTCTAGATAATCCCAGGGTTTTTCACCCCCTGCAAAATGTATAATTTTTGGATTTAGCCGGTCTTTTTGGTATTTAACGGCAAATTCATCGGGCATCAAATCTACCGTAGACTTATATATACTGTTTAAAGTCGGAAAATTCCAAGAGGACGGAAGGTATTTAATATTTGATTGGAAGAATTTATTTAACCCGTCTTGCTCTAATATTCTAAACTGGGTATGTGACACCAAGTCTAATAATTTTTTCGAATATGAATTGTTATTGAACTCTTCAACATTCAACAACATTACACCTGTATTGAAATATTTATACAGGTTTTCTAACATAAGCACATTTTGCGCATATTCCCGCCAATCCCAGTTTGGATTGTTTACAAAGATTCCCCAGATATAATCTTGTACAGCTCCTAAGGGTTTTCCTTCAAGATTGATACTATACAATTCTGCTACATCCGCGTTGAATAACAAATCCACATCTGTAAAAATTATTTTTTTATAACTTCTAAAGACCAAAGGCGCTACCAATCTAAAATAACATTCTAAATTGTAATGGGGAGGAAACTTCAACTGGTAATTTTCAACCAAACTGGCCGGATTATAAAATCTTAAAGAAATATTTTTTTGTTCAATTTGTCTTTTTAAAATGGCCTTATCTTGGTCTGTGATGTTTCTTTCAAAAATGACAATATCATAATTTTTATCCTTTGATATATGTTCCTGTAAAGATTGCAAACAAACAGACAAATAAGGAACATACTCTTTTGAGCTACTCATTGCAATAGCGATATAATTTGCAGGGAATGCGGGATCTATCTTTTCAATCTCAAGCTTCATTTTTTACAACCTCTCTCCCGCTTTGGAAGGCTTGGTGGCTCCAATAATATTCCCAACGGCCAAAACGGCCAATACTGGTAATGCCGACCTGTTGCAAATAATCCAACACGACTTGGCGGTTTTTATAAATATCGCCGTCAAAGGTGATATTGGCATATTTTTCAAAACGAATATCTTGTACGGCAATTTCTTCCGGCTTGAAAAGCCCCATGCCGGAAAGTTTTTCAACGGTATTTTTAAGCACTTTTTCCTTAGCAGGAATTTTGGCTTTACAATCAAAAAAAATTTCCGCTTGCAGAGAGCTGCACCTCGCCGGCACATTATCCGGTGATTTCAAATTGGGGCTATAAACCCGCGCCGGCAAAATATCTTCATCATAAATATAAAACCACAAATGTTTTGCCACATCAGGCCGTTTAAAACCCAAAGATACCATATAACCGCTTGTATGATGCAGCGCCGCGGCAGCTTGTTTGACAACCTCGGGCATTCCTTTGACGATACGGGCCATTTCCGGCAGCGGCAAGCTGGAAATCAACCGCGTATAGACCGTTTGGCTGCCGTCCGTAAAGGTAACCGTTTTGGCCTGCGGGTCAATTTGCACCACTTCTTTATTGAACCGTACATCCAATCCTTCGCGGCACGTATTTAAAATAGAACGAAAACCCCCTTTTTTGGGGTAGCGCATATACTTGGTGTAATAAAAATTTTCTGTTTGTTCTTCAAACGCACCTTTCAGCACTTCTTCCAAATCCGGCGAGTGCATACGGTTTCCCACCCATTTGGTTTCCAATTGCCGCGGCTCCAATCCCCAATACTTGCGCGTATATTTAAATGGAAAATGTTCGGCAAAATAATTTCCGTATTGTACGCGAAGCCACTCTTCGTAATTTTGTAAATCTTGCACTTCTTTGTGGGGACGGTTAATAAACCCTTCAATAATTTTTACTTTTTCTTCTGTGGGTAACGGTGCTAAATTGTTTTGCGCCGGGTGTTTGAGCCAATAACCCTGATAATAGTTGCTAGATAGAGAAGGATGTTCATACAAAGCAGAAGAAGTTTCAAAGATATTTTTTATATAAGAATCCTCTGTAAAGGTAAAATGCACAAAACGGTCAAAGCGGAAACCTTCTATAGTAAAGTTTCCGCATAAACCGCCCCAGTCATTGGTTTTTTCATAAATAACGCTGGGTTTATTTGCCTTTTTAAGATGAAAGCTGGCAGAAATACCGGCTATCCCCGCTCCTAAAATTACCGTTCCCACAAGTATTTTTTATCCATATGTGCTTGAATTTGTTTCTGGCAAAATTCAAACATATCGTCGTTATGCAATGCTTCTTTATACCAATCTACCGTAAATTCAATGGCTTCGTGCAGGTTGAGCATCGCTTTCCATTGCAACATACGGTAGGCTTTCGTTACGTCCAAGCTTAATAAAGTGTTCTCATGCACCATTTCCGCACCGGATACATCCACTACTTTGCCTTTACCGTAGTATTTGACTAAATATTCCACCACTTCCCATACGGTTTTGTTGCATTCAATAGAAGGGCCGAAGTTAAACCCCTGCGCATAACCTACCGGGTCCTCCATTAGCTTCTGCCCGACCCGTAAATAACCGGACAGCGGTTCCAACACGTGTTCCCACGGCCGCGTAGCGTGCGGACTGCGGATTTCAATATCTTTTCCTTCTTCAATAAAACGGATACAATCGGGAATTAAGCGGTTGTCACTCCAGTCCCCTCCGCCAATTACGTTTCCGGCGCGCACAGAAGCAACGGCTTTGCCGTGTTTGGCATAATCTTTCGGATTAAAATAAGAATTGCGGTAAGAAGCAATCATTAGCTCTGTGCAACCCTTGGAAGAGGAATATGGGTCATAGCCGCCCATACGGTCTGTTTCTTTGTAACCCCAGATTTGCTCTACGTTTTCATAGCATTTATCAGAGGTAATCATTACTACCGTCTTAATAAAATCAAACTTGCGCACTGCTTCCAATAAGTTAAGAGATCCCATCAAATTGGTTTCATACGTATATTTCGGATTTTGATAAGAAGTACGGACTAAAGCTTGTGCCGCTAAGTGGAAAATAATTTCCGGTTTATATTTTGCAATTACTTCTTCCAAGCGCGCTCCATCCCGCATATCTCCGCGTTCATCGGCAAACAAATGATTTTTCAAGTGAGAAGCACAATAGTTACTCCGCTCTGAATAAGGGTCCAACGCATATCCAACAACCTTAGCGCCCAAAGAAGTCAACCAGATAGACAGCCAGCTTCCCTTAAAGCCGGTATGCCCGGTTACCAAAACGGTTTTTCCACGGTATACATCATTAAATGCTTTCATTTTAAATGCTCCTTCCACCAATTGATAGTTTGTTGTAATCCTTCTTCCAGTGTGTACTTCGGCTGCCAACCAAGCGAAATTAATTTGGCATTGTTTCCCACCACCACTTCATCACCAAACGCCGCCGGGATAACACCCCATAAAATTTTCCCTTTAAAATCTGTCAACTCTGCAATTTTCTGAACAATGCAGCGCAATTGCACGGGCTTGCCCGAGCAAATATTTACCGCACCCGTTGCGTCACTCTCAAACACCGTTACGATACCCTGGGCGGTATCTTCCACGTGCAAATAATCTTGGAATTTTAAACAATCACTTACCTTAACATATTCTCCCTTCAAACAAGACTCTATAACGGAAGGCATTAAGCGCTGGGGCTTTTCATTGGGGCCGTATAAATTAAAAATACGAGGCCACTTAAAAGCAATATTGTTTTGTTTACAAAACACCTTGGCAATATTGTAAATGGCATTTTTACTGTTGCCGTAGAGAGTGCCCGGGTCGGTAGGAGTTTGGTCCTCGGTAAAATAACCGTATTTATATTCATATTCAGAAATAGTCCCCGCTCCCAAAAACACTTTGCCACCGTTTTCTTTAAAACTTTTTAGCAAGTTGAGTGTGGCTAGGGTCCAATCTAGGTTCAAGTCATGCACATGGCAACTTTTCCCCACATACCAAGCCAAATGAATTAAATTTTCAAATGGATGTTTTGACAGGAAATCCGCCACCGCGCGCGCATCCAGCAAATTCATTTCATACTGGATAAGTCCTTTTTGTTCCGGTGCAAACGGCGGATAGACTAAGCTATGTACCTCGTAGCCTTTATCAAGCAGCTGCTTAACCACCTGACTGCCGATAAAACCCGTACCGCCTGTAATTAAAACACGTTTATCCATAATTTCCCTTATCTATCCCACAATTTCCAAGGAGCTTTGCCTTGTTCCCATAGGGCATTTAAATCCATTTTGTCTTTAAGGGTATCCATCGGATGCCAGAACCCCTGGTGTTTATAGGCATTGAGTTGGCCGGCTTTGGCTAAATTTTGCAAAGGCTCTCTTTCCCAAATCACTTGGTCTCCGTCAGGGATATAATCAAACACTTCCGGTTGGCACACAAAGAAACCGCCGTTTACCCAAGCTCCGTCTCCCACCGGTTTTTCTTGGAAACGGGTAATTTGTCCGTCATTTTCAATATTAAGTGCTCCAAAACGTCCTGTAGGCTGCACCGCGGTCAGCGTGGTTAATTTGCCGGATGTTTCATGACATTTAATCAGTTTTTTAATATCCACATCTGCTACCCCGTCCCCGTAAGTCAGCATAAACGGATTTTTCCCGATATAATGGCGGGCCTGTTTAATGCGAGACCCTGTCATCGTATTACGTCCGGTATAAATCATGGTCACTTTCCAAGGCTCGGCTGAAGTGCGATGTATGTCAATTTCATTGTTAGAAAAATTAATCGTTACATCTGAGTTATTGGTGTAGTAGTTCAGAAAATATTCTTTGATTACTTCGCTCTTGTACCCGCACAAAATGATAAATTCTGTAAACCCGTAGTGCGTGTAGAGCTTCATAATATGCCATAAAATAGGATAACCGCCAATTTCTACCATTGGTTTAGGGCGAAGCGAAGTTTCCTCTCCCAGCCGAGTTCCTAATCCACCTGCTAACAATAATACTTTCATACAAAAGTCTCCTTTTTCTGAAATTTCTACACCTGCAAAACTCCGGTTTACCATACATACAACAGCCCGTTTGCAACCTCACTATCCTCTTGGGACGTAAGAAACCCCAACCTGTTATATATTTGGCAATCCAAAGATAGAATATCTTTTTTACATTGTACCATTTATGGGCACTTTTTCCTATCTTTTTCCGGTCTGTCTTGTAATTTCGGTCCCCTGTGTAAAAAGAAGTCCGCAGAGCCAACAAAAATCGCATCAAAAAGCACCAAGGTAGACAAGGCTCTTTGACCTATTTTTCCCGTCAGAAAAGGATCTTTTACGTACATATATGGCATCAATATACGTAAACCTGCCTGTTTGTTTCAATACAGCTTTTGTTGCTGCACACCTGCCGCTAAAATTGGTATTATATGTTTATATATCGTAATGGAGTGTAGCCCATGGCAAAAAATGACCTCACTACGCGCAATTTAATGCTGGATAGCCTCAAGCAGTATGCTAAAAACCGCATTTCACACGAGTTTATCCGCCGGCAGGACGCAAAAAACGAAATTCCTTTAGAAATCTTGAAAGAAATGTACGACCATGATATCTTGGGTGTACATCTTTTACTTATCCCGGAAGAATACGGCGGACTGAGTGGCCAAACGACAGAAATCTACCGTGTGTGCGAGCAGTTGGCGCGTATTGATTTGGGTATTGCGACTGGGGTATTTGCCACCTTTTTGGGCAGCGACCCGATTAATGTAGGCGGTACGCCGGAACAAAAGGCCAAATGGTTTAAAAAAATCGCACAGGAAAATAAACTCGTCGCATACGGTGCTACGGAAGCCGACGCAGGGTCGGACCTGGTGTCCTTGCGCACCCGTGCCGACCGAGTGGAAAAGGACGGCAAAATTGTGGGCTATAAAATTACGGGCAGCAAAATGTGGATTTCCAACGGAGGTGTGGCCGATATTTATACTGTGCTAGCATTGGCACCGGGTGGCCCAAGTTGGTTTATCGTAGAGAAAGGCACCCCGGGTTTTACCCAAGATGTGCACGAGGATAAACACGGTATCCGTCTGTCCAACACAGCGGGGCTGGCTTTTGATGAAGTGTATGTGCCGGCAGAAAATTTGATTGGTCTGGAGGAAGGAAAAGGATTTTTGCAAGCACAAGCTGTGTTTGGTTACACGCGCCTAATGGTGGCTGCGTTTGGTTTGGGCGGCGGCGAGGAGGCGGTAGAAACTGCTTTGCGCTATGCCCAGCAGCGTGTGCAAGCCGGCGGTCCCTTGGCGCAAAAGCAAGGCTTTATGCTAAAACTCATTACGCCGCATTATGTGCGTTTTGAAGCGGTGCGCGCGTACATTGACTGGGTGGCAAAACAATTAGAGATCAATAACCACGGTTTGGCTACCGAGGGAGCAATTGCCAAATTGTATGCTACTGAGTCTGGCAATAGAGCTGCTGAAGATGCCATACAAGCCATGGGCGGTTTTGGCTACACCAAAGAATTTCCTGTGGAAAAAATTAAACGTGATGTCAAAATTACGTGTATTTACGAAGGGACCAGCGAAGTATTGGAAATGACCATTTTCCGCGGACGCTGGCAAGAACATCTTAAAAGCCGCGGGCAATATTACCTCAAACAAGCCGAGGAGCTGGAAGCCCTGCACGCGCAACATCCCGACGTGGGAGCAGACAGCGCGGCACTGGGGCTGCGCGCTTTAGCGCGCGTGCTGGAGGATTGCCGCGCGCAAAAACTCACGCGCCACCAGTACATTACCTTTAAACTCGGCGACTTAATCAGCGAGGCCGAAGTGACTGCGGTATTTGCCAAACAATGCGCGGCAGGTATCGTGACCGAGGGAAGCCGCTTTGATTTGAACGCGCTTAAAACCATGTCGCGCGTAAATGCGCGCCGGAGTGCCTTTCAAATTGCCACGGAAGGAATGAAACTGATTGCAGCCGTAGCAGCTGCCCCGGCACAGGAACTATTGCAGGCGGTAAACCTGGGCGGCATTAATGAAAGAATGGCCGGACTTCTTGAAGATGAAGATACAGTGTCAGCCAAACTCAGAGATACTTTTAAAGCATAAGGAAAGCGTATGAACATTATTGTTTGTGTGAAACAAGTACCCGATTCGGCACAAGTAAAGGTAGACCCGAAAACCGGCACCTTAATCCGCGCCGGAGTGCCCAGTATTTTAAATCCGTACGACCATTACGCGCTGGAAAAAGCCTTGGCTATTAAAGCCAAAACAGCAGCTAAAGTGACAGTGCTTTCCATGGGACCTAATCAGGCAGTGGCGGTGTTGCGCTTGGCGTTGGCTTTAGGAGCCGACGAAGGAGTGCTCTTATCGGACCGCGCCTTTGCCGGATCAGACACCTGGGCTACGGCATATGCCTTGGCGACCGCAGTTAAAAAAATCGGGCAGTATGATTTGATTTTATGCGGGCAAATGGCTATTGATGGAGATACCGCCCAAACCGGGCCCGAAATGGCCTACCACTTAAACCTTCCGCAAATTACTTTTTGCGACACTGTGGACAGCGACGGACAGCGTGCGGTAGTTAAAAAACTCATAGAGGGCGGCCACCAAATTATGGAAGCAGATTTGCCTGTACTATTGACCATGACAATGCCGGCAGATTATGCGCCGAAATATCCGTCTTTTTTGGCAGCACATCAGGCACAAGAAAAACCCATTTCCGTTTGGACCGCAGCTGATATCGGAGCTGATGTACACAAGCTAGGATTAGAGGGCTCGCCAACGCGAGTATCACGCATTTTCCCGCCAGCCGCGCGTGCCAAAGGGGAAATGATTAGCGGTACCGCTGAAGAAATGGCTGCTAAGTTTATAGAAATTTTGAAAAAGGAGAGTTTTGTCAAATGATACAGGTATCTGAAAAATGTGTCGGTTGCGGTAAGTGCGTAAGCACGTGCCCGTTCGGAGCGCTCTCCTTGATTAACAGAAAAGCCACGCCGAGTGCCGCCTGCACGATGTGCGGTGCGTGCGTGAGTGTATGCCCGGTCAAAGCCTTATCACTGCCGGTGGCCGGAGCGACAAAAAAAGATTTATCTGCTTACAAAGGCGTGTGGGTATTTATTGAAATGGCCGACGACGGCAAAAACCAAAAGGTGCGTCCGGTCGGATTTGAACTGTTAACCAAAGGCCGCGAACTGGCTGACCAGTTGGGGCAAGAGCTCTGCGCGGTAGTAATCGGGCAGGGAATTGTCAAATATATGGCGGAGATTTCCTCCTATGGGCCGGACAAAATTTATGCTGTAAACGGTCCGGCGTACCGGGAATATAATACCGCTGCGTATGCCCACGCGATGATTTCTTTAATTCAAAAATACAACCCCGGCGTGGTGCTCTATCCCTCCACCTATATCGGGCGGGATTTGTCACCGCGGGTAGCAGCAGAACTATTTGTGGGGTTGACAGCTGATTGTACGGATTTATCAGTAGCGGACGGGCTTTTAATTCAAACCCGCCCGGCGTTTGGCGGCAACATTTTAGCCGATATCAAATGCCCGGACTACCGCCCGCAAATGGCCACCGTGCGACCCAATGTATTTAAGAAAGCGGTTACGCGCCCCGGCCAAATGGCTAAGATTATCAGCGAACCGATGAGCGTTCCGGCAGAAGCTGGCAAGGTACGTATTATCAGCAAACATTTTGACGAAGTGACTGAGTTGGAAAAATTAGACGAAGCAGAAGTGGTAATTGCCGGGGGCCGCGGAATGAAAGATGCGGCAGGTTTTGCGGTGCTGGACGAACTGGCGGCTGAATTGGGCGGCGCGGTAGGTGCTTCGCGCGCGGCCATTGATATGGGGCTCAAACCCAAAGAAAAACAAATCGGCCAGTCCGGCGTGACGATTGCCGCCAAGCTCTACATTGCGGCGGGCATTTCCGGTGCGGTGCAGCACACAGTGGGCGTGGAACACAGCGACGTAATCATCGGCATTAACAAGGATGCCAACGCACCTATTTTCAATGTATGCAAATACGGCTTTGTGGGCGATGCCCGTGCGCTGCTTCCGAAAGTAGTGGACGGCATCAAAAAAGCCAAGGGAAAGTAAAAAATAAATCTTATAAACAAAAGGCGGAACAAGTTGTTCCGCCTTATTTTTTAGTCTAATCTCCATTTATAAAGCCAAGGAGTATCTTCAAATTCCGTACCGGGGCCGAGCGATTTACAGATATTTCTATGTTTTTCTGTCTTGGAGAAGCACCACCTTTCTCCTTTTTTATAGGTAATGCCTCTTACTTCCATTTGATTGAATTGCTGTAGATAAGCAATATTGCTTGTTTGATACTGAGCGTTGCTATTATTCCACACTCCTATACTATATCCCGTGCACTTATAAAACTTGCCGTATTCATTATTGGTGACGTGAGTACAGTCTGATGCCGGAGGTTGAATGCCTAGTGCTTCTAAATCATCGGTATATGTCCCGTTTGCCAAGAAATAAGCTTCTTCAGCGTCATAAATAAACCGTACAAACGGCATCCAAGTGGCTAACCGTGCTTTTTCTACTGCTTTAGTATATTGCGGCAGAGCAATGGCAGCCAGTATACCAATGATTAAGACAACCACTAATAATTCAATCAATGTAAATGCACGACTATTCATATCTATTCTCCTTTATTCTAGTTTTCGGATACTAAAATTATGCCAAAAAAAAAAAACG
>JAZNWO010000029.1:0-28384 GCA_045593365.1 Candidatus Avelusimicrobium sp. | reverse complement strand
TTTATTAAATGCTAAGCTGGAGGAGTGGACAAAATATTATAATGAGCAGAGACCCCATAGAAGTTTAGTAGATAAGGATGGATTTTTGATGTCTCCCATGCAGTTCTTACAGTCTCAAATGTACTGAACCCTAACAGGGGTATCTGCACTTTTTTCATTTTTTCCGACGAAAAAAGAATAAAAAAAATTCCTGCCTCAAAACAGGAATTTATTCACTCCGGCTATAATCCGCCTTCCTTGGCACGACTCTTTTTAACCAAAAGCACCCCCCACCACAAATCCGACCTGTTGGCTGCCGTCTTGTAAATTACGCGTATAATTAATTCCAAATGGCAACGGAAAGCGCCATAATTTGTACATCAGCGTAGCCCCTGCACCGCTGTGCGGAGTGTAAGTCCGCCCGGTGTCCACATACGCTAGTTCATAAAACGGAGCTACCGACAACAGCCCTATTTGATTGCGCAGCAGATAATATACAAATGCCGCACTCACTCCCGCACCGCGTTTGCCGCGCAGTTGCCTGTCATAGCGGCCCATACCATCCATTAAATCGGTAGAAGTAATTTGCTCGCTAAACGTCACGTCAAACGCATTTTGTGCTTGCAACTGTAACACAAGTAAATGCCGCGACGGCAGCTCCAATATCCAAGAACCTTCTAAAGACAATTTGGAAAGCGAGTAATCACTTCCGCTCCAACTTCCTCCTCCCGTATATGTAACGGCCCCGGTGTATCCGCTGCGCGCGCGGGGCAAATCACGCAAACTTTGCGCTTTGTCCGTCAATCCGTAGCCAGATAATGCACCCATATTCATTCCCGGGCGGATATCCTCGCTAAACTCCAATCCGACAGAAATTTGCGAATGTTTGCCGCTGTCCAACGCCCCGTTACGATAACGAATATATTTATATTGAGGCCGCAGCGTCAAACGCAAGGTACGTGAAAGACGGTATTTATAGCTAAACGCAACACTTTCCTGCGTGCCTTTTACTTCGCGCAACAAAGCATCGTGATGGTCCTCCTTATCATCTGAAGTAGAAAATACCGACGGGATATTAAACCAATGTCCTTGGTAAAAGCGCTGGTCTGCTTCTAAGTGCGTGTAACGCAGATTAAAAAAATGCTGCGGTAAAACCAATCCGGCGTGTGCGGTCCAGCCATCACTTCCGCCCCCAGCAAATAAAAAGGTACTTTCCCCTTGTTTAAATATGTTACCGCCCGCCAAGGATATGCCCCCTGCACTTTTAGAACCGCCCGTAAAAAATCCCATTGGAAAAATATAGGCGCCATCCTCGGCGTGGATATGAATATCCATTTGTCCGTCTTGTGGCGTAGCAGAAAAATCCAATTTCTTAAATACACGCAGCCGGTGCAATTCATCCTGTGCCTGTTGGAAGCGCACTTGTGAAAATGGCTCCCCCGGTTTTAACAAAAAATGTCTTTTAAGCGTATCAGCCGACATACGCGTACTTTCCGCACTTATTTCTCCCACCGTATAGGAGTGCACGAACAAAGGCATACAAATACACAAAACCAAAGCTATATGTCTCATATTCCCATTATAAGACACCCGCCACTGCAAAGCAACCTCCTTTCTATATTAGATGGGTCTAAAGACCCATCAAAAAATAGGCCGAAGGACCCTTGTATGCCGACAAACGAATTTGTCATACTGGTAAGGAAGCAGTTTATTCTTAGGAGAGGAAAACTATGTTTAAGAAAACACTTGCAGGATTATTGGCCTTTGGCCTGCTCGGACAAAATGCCGCTTTTGCTAGTATACAAACACAGGACGAGAAAATGTCTTTGGAACAAGTACAAGCACAAGTCAAAACTGATTTAGATACGTTCCATCAAAAATACGGCCAAAACGCTGAGGGTTTAATTCCCGCCTCCCTGGCAGTTGCCCCGCTATTAGCAGTCAGTAAGATGTCGCGCGAAGATTTGGAAAGCGAACTTTTGGCTGCACGCAAACTCGTTTTGGAAAAAAACGCACATTTAAGCTATTTGAAAGATTACATGGAATTTCTTGGCGAAGAAATACTTCCTGCCGCTTGTGAGACGGAACAATCCATAAAAATTTTGGAAGAAAAAAATGCCTGTCAAGCCAAGGAAATACAACAGCTCCAGGCTCAAGTGAAAGAATTGAAAGCCCGCCCGGCTGCAGCCAAGGCGTCCTCTAGCCATAAACCAAAAATCGTAGCAATATTATCCAAGTCAAACCTTCCCCGTGAGCCAAGAGCAGTGGAATTCTTTGACGGTAAAACTTTTGATGTTCTTAAAGCATACGACAGATTGGCAAATGTTTTGTTATTCGCAGATGAAGAAACGTATCAAGCATACCTGAGAGAATATGCCTCGTTCTCCTTTTTTGATGCTATTCAGCACCGTCAATCCGTGCTTTTAGAGCCGCAAGCACAACAAGCAGTCAAAAATTTTCGCACCAAATACATGGCACACCTGAAAAAAAACAAACTGCCATTGGGAACTATTGATGACTATACAATAACTAAACTCATTCCTGTTCTGCAATTGCCTGTTCAGGGAGGCAAACAAATAGGCTTGCACATCCTAAAGCGGGCCGGGTTGTTGGGCACGGTAACGGCCTTACTGTTCGGAACGGCCCTGTTGGCAAACACTCAAGAGGCCAGCGCCCAGGAAAGAGCTACTGCGCGGCGTATTATAGAAAACCCGGAATTAATTACCGGGGATGATTTCTTAGCCGTAGGGCAGTCCAGCAAATTGGTTTCTAATACTGCGCGTGAAGTCGCCAGTGTATTACACACCGCGCTACAGCTATCCGCCGAGGATATGAATATTATTTCACAACTGCAAAGCAATATGCAGCGCGAAAAGACGTTACAACAGCAAGCAGCCAAAAAGGCAATTATAAAATCTTTACAAACTCTCAAAGCCTATTAACCTCCCGCATACAAAAACCCCTGCTCGTCAGAGCAGGGGTTTTCGCTTGGTTTGTCAAATTATTTATACATCACAGTGCGGAATTCAGCCGTATTATTAATACCGCTAAACATCCAGCCTTTCCGGTCATTATCGTACAAAGAATCAAAATCACGGAAATTGCGTTTAAGTGCTTTTTCTAAGTAACGGTACGTGGCCCGGCGGTCTTTTTTTTGCAGCCACGACAAACCTGCCAAATTAATATACGGTGTCGGGAGTGTATCGTCTAATTTTAAAGCCGCTTCAAAATCGGCGCGGGCTAAGTTATATTTTTTTTGTTTTAAATAGATGTAACCGCGGTTGTTGTAGGCAATCGGCCATTTTGGGGAAAGCTCTATGGCTTTGCTATAGTCATCTAAGGCTTGCTCCCATTGCTGCATTTCCTCATATACCAGTCCGCGGCGATTATAAAAAATGGCTTCCGGTTCCAGCTGCACTAATTGCGTATAATCTTGAGCAGAGGCCTCCCATTCCCCCATTTCTTTAAAGGCTCCCGCCCGGTAACGGTACGCCGGGGCAAAGTCCAAATCGCGATGAATAGCTTTACTATAAAAAGAAACTGCCTCATCCATTTTGCCTTGGTTTTGTAAAAGTCTGCCCCGCCAAAAATACACCTCCGGCTGCTGCGGCGCCGCTTGCTGGGCAAAGTCCAATTCCTGTTCTGCCTGCGGATATTTGTACGTTTTGATGTAGGCTTCTGCTAACGACAAGGCTATCTCGGGCGTTTCTTTGTTTTTAGATAAATACTTTTTATAATCGGTAATTGCATCAGCATATTTTTCTAACTTCAAATGCGCCTGAGCACGATGCAAATAAAATAACGCATAATCCTTTTTAAGTGTAATAGCTTTTGTCAAATCTGCTGCAGCTAAGGTATATTGCTCTGCATCCATATAGGCCAGTGCACGGGCATAATAGCGGAACGGATCTTTTGGCGTTAGTTGTAAAGCGTGTGTATAATCTTGCAAAGCGGCCTGCCATTTTTGCTGTTCCCGGTAAACATCGGCCCGGTTATGCCAAGCAGCGGCAGACCGGGGTGCTTTTTTAATAGCTTGAGTAAGCAAGCGGACCTTAACCGCCGGATCGGTTTCCTTACGAGCTTGTGCAATCAACGCCGAGGCGCTTTGAGCCTGCAAGCCTCCCGTCAAACATATTGCTGTAATTATTAGCAGTATATATTTATTCATCCTAACATATCCACCAAAGATCTAAAATAAAAACAAGTCCCCCCGCTATATATAACATCCACAGCAACAGCGCCGCCAACCAACGCATATTCAAAAATAAAGCTCCCACTAATGTAGCCCGGCTGGCAAAAATACGGGAAAACCGTATTGTCGTACCCGTCGCGCGAGCGACCCGCGCAAGAAACACCGATCGGCTGATAAAGGTCAGTACACCCACCAGTATCGTCAAAAGTACTTTAGGCACGGAGCCTACCCGCAATTGTTTTAACGGTGCCAATACCTCACGCACGCTGTTTTCTACAATTACCTTGGCCTGCTGCTTGGCGATACCGTCTTCCCAATTATCAATTTTTTTACGGATTTTGTCTTTCAGTGCTTCAAATAATTCGTAAAAAAAATCCTCTGCATAGCTCGCTGCACTTTTGAGGGAATATAGCAAAGCCGTTAGAAAGGCATACCCCAGTGCCAAAATCCCCCCAATCAAGAGCGTCGCTGGTAATACCGCCGCTACCAACCAGCCGGCACTTTGCTGCAATTGATGATACAGTGCATACCCCGTAGCCGCTAATAATCCCAAAGCCAATAGTAAATGCGGCAGCACTGCCTTTTGAAGTACCGCCAGCAATCCTCCTAGCACTAGCAAAAATCCGGCGCGCAAACGCTGTGCTACCGACGGTGCAGGAGAAACCGCTTCTGCCGACAATTTAATGCCCATGGCAGCAGCAACCGCCGCAGCATCCGCCGGAGTTGGTTTTGCCGGAGCAAGAAGGCACTTTGTCGGATACTTTAATTACTTTACCAGTTTTTGGGTCAAATTTATAGGTACCACTTTGATTTGTGCTCATAAATTTATTATAGCAATTTCTTTTTTATTTACAGGATGCTTTCATAACAGCTGAAAAATATCCTATATGAATAAAGTTGAGCGGAAAAAATATTTTTTCGCCACGCCAAAGAGAAACAAATAATTGTAAAATGATAACTATTACTATGCTTTTACCACAAGAATTTATTACCTATACTTCTACTTTGTTCGGCCAGGCACGTTGGCAACGTTTTTTGCAGGCATTGGACCAACCCGCCGCAACCAGTATCCGCTTTAATCCCTGGAAATATCCGCAAGAACCTGTGTTTACGGAGGTTACTCCAGTTCCGTGGTGTGAGCAAGCCTACTGGCTGCCAAACCGTCCTGATTTTACACTGGACCCGCTTTTTCATGCCGGGGTTTACTATGTGCAAGAGGCCGGGTCTTTGTTCTTGGACCATGTGCTGCGCCAGTTTGTTTCTGCCCCTGTTTTGGCACTGGATTTATGTGCTGCTCCCGGTGGAAAATCTACCTTAATGCGCGCGGCTTTGCCGCCCGGCTCTATGCTGGTAAGTAACGAGCCTGACCGCCGCCGGGCCAACATTCTGCTGGAAAATATGCTTAAACAAGGCCACCCGGACGTACTGGTCACACACAATTATGCACACGATTTCCGGCAAACCGATTGGACCTTTGATGTGATTTTAACGGACGTGCCGTGTTCGGGTGAAGGGTTATTTCGCAAAGATGAAAGTGCTGTGAAAGAATGGAGTTTGCAAAATGTACACTTTTGCCAAAAACGCCAACGCCAAATTTTACAAGATATTTGGCCCTGTCTGCGTCCCGGCGGTTTGCTGATTTACAGCACCTGTACTTTTAACACACACGAAAACGAAGAAAATGTGCGTTTTATCGCCGAAGAATTAGGCGCGGATATTTTGTCCGTTCCCACGCAATCCCAGTGGCAAATTACCGGCTCTTTATTGACAGATTGGAAAGAGCCCGTGTACCGTTTTATTCCCGGCAGCACACGCAGCGAAGGGCTTTTTATGGCCGTCTTACGCAAAAAAGGAACATCCGGCACGCACGCTTTATTACCCGGGTCGGCACGGCGGTATGCCAAAACCCACGGTTTAATTCATCTTTTGTCAGACGGCATTCCTTCCTTTGAACAAAAGGGAAAAGAACAAATTCCCTCCGTGGCACAAGCCCTTTCTTTAAACACCCCGGCAGCTTATCCGCGCGTGGAGTTAACGTTGCAACAAGCCCAACACTATTTGCACCGCGAAAGTTTTGCCTTGCCGCCCGGCACACCAAAAGGTTTTGTATTGGTCACATATCTTCAGCATCCGCTTGGATTTATGAAGAATTTGGGCGACCGGGCCAATAATCTATATCCAAAAAATTGGGCTATCCGCAAAAGAATTGAATATTTTTAGCCAAAATCAAGGGTAGCAAATAAAACTTCTATTCCGCCAAAGTTATTTATAATTCTAATATTCCCAAATAGAGTAGGTCGTTGTACTGTAGAAAGGAGCATCCTTACCTGTTTCATTTTGGCAAACTTTATTTTCGGCAGAATTTAAATCTCCATTATCCACTACACACCAAATAGCATTTGGCCTGTAATCGGAATTAGAATAAAACACTTGATACTGAATGAAACCATTACTCGTATACGCGCGACATCTTGCCAATTTGGGTTCTATTGCACAATTTCCCCACGGAAATTCACGCACATCATATTCCTTAAGTGTTTCAGGCAAACTCCACCCGGCAGGAGTATCTACATCTAATTCATCAAAAGAAGTAGTATATGTATTGTTCGCCAAATAATACACTTCTTCCGCTTGGGCCAAGGTTTTTACCAAAGGCTTAAGCGTAGAGAGACGGGCTTTTACCACTGCCTTTTGATATTGCGGTAGGGCCACTGCCGACAATATACCAATGATTAAAACAACCACTAACAGCTCTATTAGCGTAAATGCACCCACCCGCGTTATCCCCGAGAGCCGGTATCGGGGATCTCGTTTTTTTCTAAGGCTAAGATTGCCGATTACAACATTCGGCAATGACAAAAGGCTCATATTTACATTTTTCATACACTTCCCTCCTTTTTTCCTTCCAACATAAGAAAAGTGTACCAAAAAAAAAAAACAAGTCAAGGGAAACTTTTACTTTTTTATTTTTTCCGGCGAAAAAATAAAAATGAAAACCAAACATCTAAAACAATCAAACCAAATGAATCTGTAGCCAATACTTGCTAATTTGCTATAATATACGTAGAAATTTTTGCACTTCCGCCCAGAGTAAAACCGTTTTACACAAAAGAAGGAGATGCAGAAAATGAGCAAGATGAGGAGTATGTTAGAAAAGTTCGCCGCTGCCTTGATCAAACTGGGAGATAATGTTAGCGGCGCACACTACACGACCTATCACAACAGATAGGCACACAGTCTGAGCCGGCCGGGCTGAGTAAGCCGCCCCGGCAGACGGGAAAGAAGTATTTCTTCTTCCCCGTCTGAAAACCAGACAACCGTTTTCAAAAAAATACCCCGGGCATAACCCGGGGTATTTTTTGCTAAAAATTTAACTCATTTAATAAGCCGAACGGAGGAAGTCCCTTCCTTTGTATATCCCAAGGCTTCGCAAAGTTCTTGTCCTCTCGTATTGCTATAGACACATTCATCAGGCAAATTATTCCTCTCCGCGGTATCCAAATATATGTGTATTTTGTATCCGGCGGCCGCACCCCGGTCCGCCGTTACCCTACGTGCTGTTTTTCCACTAATAGTTTCTGTCTCTAGTGTATACGTAAAATGAGAAGTTACAATTGCATTGTTTACAAACTGCCCCTTAGCTAATCCGGCAGCTAATTGGTCCATACTGGAAGGAGAAGTTCCATTGTGATCATAATAGTATTCATCAGCAGCAGCCGCCAAACTATGCGCGGCATTTAATCCTTCCGCAAAAACAGAACGCTCCATTGATTTCCAATAGGAACCCAAAACAATCCCGGCCAAAATAGCGATTATTGCTACAACAGCCATCAATTCTGCCAGTGTAAATCCTTTTATTTGTCCTTTAGTCATATATAGTTTCTCCTGTTCTTTTTAGTATATAGGTTTTTGAGCAAAATTTCAAATATAATCTTTTCTCCCCCTTGCATTCGGTCCTTAATATACTATAATGAAAGAAACCCTTTGTAAGGAGTGTGTATGTCTGATTTTGCTATTTTGGCACCGGTAAGCGGCCCAGTAATTCCATTAGAAAAAGTACCTGACCCGGCATTTGCAGAAAAAATGTTGGGTGACGGATTAGCTATTGACCCACAAAACGATACAGTAGTTGCGCCGTTTAACGGAACAGTTACACATATTCACAAATCTTTGCACGCCATCACTCTACGCTATCAAGAGATAGAAGTTTTGATACACATTGGAGTAGATACCGTTTCTCTAAACGGAGACGGATTTCAAGCACACGTACAAACGGGAGATAGTGTGCAACGCGGGCAGCCTCTAGTTTCCTTCAAGCCCGACTGGTTAGCCAAAAATGCTCCGTGCAACTGGGTGATTACTGTACTGACTGCTCCGGAGGATACTCCTTTACAAAAAACCAATGTTTCCCAAGTGAAAGCCGGACAGGATATTTTATTTTCTTTACCAGAATTAGCTACTGCACAAACTATTCTGTCAAACACCTTCATTCAAACAGACCGATGGACCTATTCGCGCCCAATAGTAATCCGGCATGAAAACGGATTACACGCCCGGCCGGCAGCAGTACTAGCTCAAGCGGCAAAGGACTATTCCTTTACGATAGAAATTGAATACCAATCCCGGCGGGCAGATGTAAAAAGTCTAGTCGCGGTAATGGGTCTAGGTTTATCGCGCGGAGCCGAAATCCGTCTGCGTGTTAATAGCAATACGCAGCCTGCCAAACAGGCCTTAGAAAAGTTAACCCAATTACTGGAACAAGGGAATGAAGAAAGTGCCTATTCCCAATTACCCCAACTTCCGCCGGAATTACCAGCACAAGATGAAAATTGCTTTACCGCGTTAACTGCGTGCACAGGAATTGCACAAGGGGTTATTTGGAAATGGCAACGTACAGAAATTTCTTTTGCCCAAACAGCGGCCAATCCTTCTGAAGAAAAAACTCGGCTAGAGCAGGCGATACAACAGGTATGGCACGACTTGCAGAATCAGCTAGAAAAAGCGTCGCCAACGACCCAATCTATTTTGCAAGCCCATCAGGCACTTTTGAAGGATTCCTTTTTAACCGAACAAGCTGCACAAAGTATCACTCAGGGCAAGAGTGCCCCAGCTGCATTTAATGAAGCGATACGTGCCAGTATTGATGTGCTTAAAAACAGCCAAAACCGTTTACTGACAGAACGTATGGCCGATTTAAAGGATATACGCCGCCGGGTGTTAGAGTATTTAACAGGTATCGCGAATACCATACCTGACTTTCCGGAAAATTGTTTAATAACAGCGGAGGAATTACTACCGTCGGATATTTCCCTGTTAGACGAACGTGTAAAAGGGGTAGTGCTCGCTTACGGTTCTCCCACAGCACACGCTTCCATCCTGCTGCGCAACAAAGATATCCCGGCTTTGGTAGCTGCTGGAGAAAATATTTTACAAATACCAAACCAGACACCCGCTGTTTTAAATGCCACCCAAGGATTTTTACAATTACATCCTTCACTGCAGCAAACCCAATATGCCACCGAATTGCAACAACAAACTATTCTCCAACGTTTGCGTGCCGGGCAAACGGCGCACCAGGCTGCCCTTACTACAGACGGCATACAAATTTATATTTCCGGCAACGCGTCTAACTTAGCTGAAGCGCAACAAGCACAAGAAAACGGAGCTGACGGACTCGGATTGGTACGCACCGAGTTTTTATTCTACAAAAGAACACAGGCTCCTACGGAAGAGGAACAATATGAGTTGTATCAAAAGATAGCAAATACTCTCCCAGGAAAACCTATTACCTTACGCACTTTGGATGTGGGCGGAGATAAACCGGTTTCTTACATCCCGCTTCCGGCAGAAGAAAATCCGATTATGGGGCTGCGCGGTGTGCGCAATTACGCGAAATACCGGGATATTTTTATAGCACAAATCCGTGCGATGTTGCGGGTTACTCCGGTTGGACAAGCACATTTGATGTTACCCATGATATCCTTTGCGCAAGAAATATCCGAATACAAAAAGATTATAGAAGAGGAAAAAGAAAAGCTGGGAATTCACGCTCCCACAGCTTTAGGGATTATGGTAGAGGTACCGTCAGCGGCGTTATTAGCTGAACAGTTAGCACCGGAGGTAGACTTTTTCTCCATCGGCACAAATGATTTGACGCAATACACCTTAGCCATTGACCGCGGACATAAAACATTATGTGCACAGGCAGACCCGCTGCATCCGGCGGTGTTACGTTTAATTGCCAATACTTGCCAGGGAGCTGCTAAACACCACAAACCTGTAGCAGTTTGTGGAGCTGTAGCCAGTGATTTAGAAGCAGTGCCAATACTCATTGGTTTAGGTGTAACGGAACTGGCTGTCAGCCCTAATTTAATTGCCCCGGTAAAAGATGTGGTACGCCATATCAGCCAAGCTACAGCCGCACAAATTGCCAAACAGGCTTTACAATGTACCACAGCGGCGGAGGTACGCCAGCTGTCAAAAAAAGAATTTAATTATTCAAAGTGAGGAGAATTTATGCAAACAATTAAAACTTACACTGCTTCGGTTGGAAAGGGACTTGTTAAGCTCGGCAAGGCCTTAATGCTGCCGATTGCCGTCTTGCCCGTTGCCGGGTTAATTTTACGTTTGGGCCAACCGGACTTGTGTAATATTGCTTTTATGGCACAGGCCGGACAAGCTGTGTTTACTAACCTGCCGGTTATTTTCGCGATTGGTGTGGCTATTGGATTTGCCAAGGAAAATCACGGGGCAGCAGCATTAGCAGCCTATATCGGGTATGTCATTTTGATTGCTTCCTTAAAAGCTCTTGACCCGTCCATTGACATGGGCGTATTAGGAGGTATTATTGTGGGTATTACAGCAGGCACCCTATATAACCGCTACAGCCAAATCAAATTACCTGCTTACTTGGCATTTTTTGGCGGGCGGCGCTTTGTACCAATTGTGACAGGGGCTGCGTGTTTACTAATTGCCGGAGCTGCTTATTTTGTTTGGCCCCCGATTGCCCGCGTGATTAATGCATTTGGCAATTGGACAATTACTTCCGGCAACATCGGACTATTTTTTTACGGAGTAGCAAACCGTTTGCTTATTCCGCTAGGACTACATCACATTTTAAACAGTTTGGTATGGTTTCAATTCGGAGATTTTGAAATCGTTAAGGAAGGCGTTTTGACCATCGTACACGGAGATTTAACCCGTTTTTTCTCCGGTGATCCAATGGCCGGGCCCTTTATGGCAGGTTTCTTTCCAATTATGATGTTTGGCTTGCCCGCCGCAGCTCTGGCAATGATTTCCACCGCCCAAACCAAACGCAAGAAAGCCATAGGTGGTTTACTGTTGTCCATGGCCTTAACTTCTTTCTTGACCGGAATTACCGAGCCGATTGAATTTTCCTTTATGTTTTTGGCTTTTCCGTTGTATGTGGTACACGCCTTATTAACCGGATTGTCTTTAGTAATTATGAATTTACTGGACGTCAAATTAGGCTTTACTTTTTCTGCCGGATTGTTTGATTATTTACTGAGTTACGGATTAGGCCGCAACGGACTCTATTTAATCCCGGTAGGTATTGTGTATGGCGTAGTATATTACATTTTGTTTAGGTGGATTATTTTAAAATACAATCTGCCTACGCCGGGACGCGAGCCGGAAAGCCCGTATGCACCTGAAATGCAGGCTTCCCCAGATGGCGCACGCACTTTTCAAACTCCTTCCGCCGTACCGGAAACGGCGCCGGCTTTAAATACACGCGGCGAAAAATACCTATATTATTTGGGCGGCAAAGAAAATATTAAAACCATTGACTCGTGTGCCACGCGCTTGCGTTTAGAAGTAAATAATGCTGACAAAGTAGATACTGAGGCACTTAAAACCTTAGGTGCACGCGGTGTATTAAAAGCCGCAGGAGGTTCCGTACAGGTAATTATCGGACCGGAAGTAGAACAAATTTGCGACGAGATTAAACAAGCGCTTCATTAATATGAAACTCATCCTAACTTCGCACAATTTAGGCTTATGGGCGGCCTCTTACATCCACCGCCGATGGAAACATTCCGCGCACCAACCGTTCGTATTAGGTTTGCCAACGGGAAGCACGGTGGAAGATATGTATGCGGCCTTGTGTGAATTGGTTGCGCATCATAAAATGACGTTTCAAAATATTGTTACTTTTAATATGGATGAATATGTCGGGCTTTCTCCCACACACGAACAAAGCTATCATTATTATATGCAGCACCGCTTGTTTGCCCACGTGGATGCGAGGCCCGAAAATGTGCACATTTTAAACGGACTTGCTAGCAATTTAGAGCAGGAATGCGCCCAATATGAAACAGCTATTACGCAAGCAGGCGGTATTGATTTATTCTTGGGCGGCGTCGGACGTAACGGACATTTGGCCTTTAATGAACCGGGCTCTGCTTTTGACTCCCGCACGCGCATAATGCAATTAACCGAAAATACCTGCCGTGCTAATTCCCGCTTTTTTAATAATGACATTACGCAAGTACCCACCCACGCATTAACCGTGGGCATCGGCACGGTATTGGATGCCAAAGAACTATTATTTTTAGCCTCCGGGCCAGTCAAAGCAGAGGCTGTGGCACGTTTGGCCTTGGGAGAGGTTACCCCCCAATGGCCCATTACCGCACTTAAAACACATTCCAATGCAGTCTTACTGATAGACGAAACTGCCGCAAGTGCCTTGCCGCCGGACATATTGCAGCAATGGTACCGCCTGCAAGCGCAAAATCCGCAGCAAGATTTACTAATTACGTTATAGGGGAAAATATGGATAAAGAACTGATTTTAAATGCACGTTTGATTACGCCAGATGGTGTTTTGCCGGATTATTGCATAGAAATACAAGACCGTAAAATTGCCGCTTTGTTTCCCAATACCAAATTACAAACCTTACCCGCCAACACAAAAATTCTTGACGCACAAGATGCCTACGCTGCGCCGGGGCTTATTGATTTACATATACACGGCTTTGGTGGATTTGGACCGGAACTGTCCACAGAAAAGGCGCTGTTGCAGCTTTCCGAAACACTGGTGCAGGCAGGGGTAACCGCTTTTTGTCCGACACTTTATTGCGCGCAGCCCGACAAAATGCTGCGCGTAATTGAAAATACCGTCGGAGCTTTTGGAAAAGAAAAAGGTGCTCATTTACTGGGATATCATTTGGAAGGCCCCTTTATTTCCCCTCTTAAGCCCGGTGTGATGAAACCGCAAGACATTGCCCCGATCGATATTTCCGTATTGGAAAAATTATATACAGCTGCGCACGGGCATATTACTAATATCACGATTGCACCGGAATTGCCCGGCATAGAAACAGTGATACAATTTGCCAAAGAGCACCACATCTTGCTGCAAGCCGGACACACGAATGCCACATACGAAGAATTTTTACATGGCGCGGTGCTGGGTATTACACACGCAACCCACCTGTTTAACGCGATGAGTCCGTTTACTCACCGCGCACCCGGAGCCGCTGGGGCTGTTTTGTTGCGTCCGGAAATTTCTGCAGAAATTATTGCAGATGGCGTGCACGTACATCCTGATGTGGTGGCATTTTTACGCCACGTAAAACCACTTGAAAACCTCGTACTGGTCACTGATGCACTGCGGCCCACTGGGCAGAAGAAAGGTCCGTTTATTGCCAACGGCGAGGAAGTGATTTTGCAAGACGGGATATGGAAACGAAAATCCGACGGGGTAATTGCCGGATCGGCACTAACAATGTTGCAAGGAATTAAAAATTTGGTTTCCTTTGGTTACAGCCTGCCTGAGGCTGTCGCGTGTGCCAGCACAAACCCTGCACGGATATTAGGCTTAAAAACAAAAGGCAGTCTCTGCGTCGGTATGGATGCGGATATCCTTTTATTTGACAAGCGGTTCCGTCCAGTCAAAACATTATTAGCATAAGACCCGTTGGCATCTGCTAGTTAAGCGGATGGTCATTATGACCAAATGAAGTATCCACTGGGCCAACTGCCATAGAACGACATACCGATTGGGAAAAATCCCCGCTGCGTCCTCTGCAAAATAATTTGTTCGTTTCTACTTCCAAAAAAATAGCATAATCCCTGTCTGCACAGAACACTTTTGACGTTGCTGTTTTTGACCAGCAGATAATATCCCAATGATTAAAACAACAACCAACAACTCTATCAACGTGAATGCTTTTTAGTTCATAATATATTTTCCTCGTTCCGTCATCCCGGCGGGCGGTATTCAGGGACTGCCCTAGATTACAAGCAGAACACCCGCAAGGACGGCATTTAAAATATATCCTACCCTCATATCGTACCCCCTAAAAAAAGTCAAGCCCCATTGTTGGGTCTTGACTTTTCTGTGACGAAACCCCCGACAAAAGAGGGGCTTTCATTGAATAATTTTATTTTTTAGGTGTCGGATGCCAATGGCCTTGCAAAATATGCCACACAGTAGTGCGGGATATATGCTGTTTGGGCCAAACAATTTCCCTGATTTCAGCGCACGAAAGCTGTGGCCGAGTTTGGTGTAAATGCAAAACAAGATTTGCCGTTTCCACACGGATAGTGCGCGTTTTCGGACTGCGTGCCAAAGGATGTCGATTTGAAGAGGAGGCAGCTTTTACTCTGGCGCGCCAGTGCACAAAAGTCTGGTAGGAAAGTTTAAACTTTTTAGCAGTTTCTTTCCAGCCATGCTTTTGGTAGTACTTCCAGATGGCTTCTTTCTGGTCCAACGTTCGGATTTGATACGTTTTCTTTTTTGTTTTTGTCATATTTATATGATAGCATAATTTTTGCACATTGCAAATATTTTTGATAAAAAATTATGTTTTTCTATCGGTGATTGTATTAAAAAACGCCCCGAGCCAAATCCGGGTTTTTTACTCTAATCCCTAAAATTCCCGTTACCCGGACAACAAAAAACCCCGCTCATACAAATGATGCGGGGTATGTAATAGCAAACAAATTATCTTGCTTGTTGGTTAGCTTCTATTTGCGGTTTGAATAAAACCTCAAAGAAGGTGCTGCTGTCTGTCTCCTCTACTGGTTGGCCGTAATCAGTATAACTGGTAGGCGGATTTACTAAAGAAATTTTTTCCACCCGGCGCAGAACATTATTTCCAACATCCAAGAAATATAACATATCGCCTGGTGTAATCCGCATCGCTCCCGGATAAGCCAGGTTGGCATCCCATGCGTTCATATCCTCCCCGTTATAACCGCGCCGCCCAGTCCCAACGATCGTTTCCACAAAACTATTACGGTTACGCAAATCAATAGTAATGCGGCGAATACGCTGATTATCGGTATCCGATACGTAAATGCGGCCAAAACGGTCCAATGCCAAACCCGTTGGGTCATTAAACCAAGCATCCGAACTGCGGCCCGAGTTGTCCCCTTTGTACCCTTCCCGTCCGGCACCTGCCAGCGTAAAAATGCGTCCGCTGCGGTGGTCCACAAAACGGATCTTGTGATTGCGCGTATCCGCAATAAACAAATTCCCGTGCTTGTCAAATAGAATAGCGGTTGGTTTATTCAATCGGGCATTAATCGCTAATCCATAATCACCGCTATCCCCTGCTTCTCCTATGCCGGCCACCGTGACAAGCAACCCTGTTCTGCGGTCAATTTTACGGATGCGGTTATTACCAGTATCGGCGATGTACAATTCTTTGTCCGGACTGATAGCCAAGCCGGACGGTGCATTTAAACTGCTCGCGGCAGCTTTGGCTCCTTCCCCCTCATATCCACGTCGTCCGTTTCCAGCAATCGTGTGAATATATCCTTGCGGGGTGATTAGGCGGATGCGGTTGTTGCCCGTATCGGCCACCAGTAAATTCCCAAAGTCATCGAACACCAGCGCAGTTGGAGCTTTCAATCCTGCCATATCTGCATGGCCGCCATCGTTAAAAAATCCCCGTTTTCCAGTTCCAGCAACCGTATCAATGTAACCCGTACGAGCAGCAATACGGCGGATACGGTGATTCATCGTATCTGCGATGTAAATATTATGAAAGCGGTCTATGGCAAGGCCGACAGGATTGGCAAAACGCGCTTGTTGAGCATCTCCTCCGTCTCCTGCGTATCCGCGCCGTCCACGTACTCCGGCAATATCTTCCAACACACCCGGACCGCCCAGCGGAACTTGTGCCGCCGACGGTAAAACACTCATACACAACACAAAAAACAAAGCATATTTCTTTATCATAAACTTGCTCCCTTGTTACATCTTAACAAACTTTTTATGCTTTCGTCTGCACCCTTATATATATTCGCGCGCGCTGGGCAACTAATTTGTTACAATATAAATGGACTTATTTTTGCTAGCAAGAGGATAAAATGATTATTCTGTTTCTAAATTGTGGCAGTTCTTCTGTCAAATACAGCGTATATGACTGGGATAAAAAACGCAGTTTGGCCGCCGGAGGTGTGGAACGTATTGGTATTGCAGGCTCTTTCATTACGCATGAACGCCCGGGTCATCCGTCCTACGAGCTCAAACAGGACTGCAAAAACCATAAGGATGCTATCCGTTTAGTTATTGATACCTTAACCAGTAAGGAACAAGGCGTCATTGAAAATATCAAAATGATTTCCGCTGTCGGGCATCGCATCGTGCACGGCGGTAAGTTCACCAAATCAGTTGAAGCTACGCCGGAAGTGGTAGCGGAATTGAAGAACATTTCCGATTTGGCCCCGCTGCACAATCCTGCACACATTATGGGTATTGAGGCGGCCCAATCCATTTTGCCTGATGTGATGCACGTATGTGTGATGGATACTGCTTTCCATCAAACCATGCCTGCTTTTGCCTATATGTATGCTTTACCGCGTGAATGGTATACCCAGTATTCTATGCGCCGCTTTGGAGCACATGGTTCCTCAGCTTTGTATTGTTCGCGCCGCGCTGCCGTACTATTGGATAAAAACGTAGACGAAGTTAATTCTATTATTTGCCATATTGGAAACGGCGCTAGCTGCACCGCAGTTAAAAATGGCCAGTGCTACGATACCAGTATGGGTCTTACTCCGCTGGAAGGATTGATTATGGGCACACGCAGCGGCGATATTGACCCGTCCATTTGTTTCCACATGATGAAAAAACTCAATATGCCGCCCGATGAGATGTACCGCATTTTAAACCGGGAAAGCGGCGTAAAAGCCATCACGGGCGGACGGTTCGCCGACCGCCGCGATATTGTGGAAAATGCTAAGAAAGGCGACGAACTCTGCAAACTGGCTATGTCCATGGAAAGCTACCGTATTAAAAAATACATCGGCTCTTATATGGCGGCCTTAGGCCATGTAGATGCCCTCGTATTTACCGCCGGAGCCGGAGAAAGAAGCCCTATGATCCGCCTGGGAGCTTTAAAAGGACTGGAGAATTACGGCATTAAAATAGACGAAAAGAAAAATATGGATGCCGTTACCAAAAATGCCGAAAGCTGTATTTCGGCCGCAGATTCCAAAGTTAAAATTTTTGTAATACCGACGGACGAAGAGATAGTGGGAGTACAGGATATCGTCGCGCTAAAAGCAGGCACGTATGATGTGTATTCCAAGTTCCACTATATCTTCCAAGATAAAGAGTACCGCAATTCACTGCGAGACGAAGCCTTTATAGAGGAGATACAGAAAAAGCCTTTCCTCTTAAATGCCGCCGTGAATTTGCCTGAACAGTTAGTAAAAAGTTAAATTTCCCCCCGTGTGCCTGACTGGCCGCGGGGTTTTTTGTATAACCCCTTGGAGGAAACCATGTTAATTCCAAAAGAAGTAAAATTTTTTGATTTGTTTGACAAACAAGCTGAAAACCTCGTACACGCAGCTGATTTTTATAAAAAGCTAATTGATGAAGGCAATTTTACTCCGGAAAATGTACGGGCCATGCACGAAAAGGAGCATTACGGCGACGAATTGACCCATACCGTCATCAACACGTTAAACGAAACGTTCATCACACCGTTTGACCGCGAAGATATTATGGCACTGGCTAATCACATGGACGATATTTTAGACGCTATGTATATGATTACCAACCGGTTCGCCCTGTACAAAATTACCAATCCTTCTGATCCGTCCAAAAAAATGGCTGACATTTTGGCCCGTGCGACTAAAGCACTGCAAAAGGCAGTGGGTGCATTGCGCAGCAAAAAATTAATGAAAGAAACACTGATGCAATGTGTGGAAATTAACCGCTTGGAAAACGAGGCGGATGTAGTACGTGACGAAGCAATTTCCTCTTTATTTGAAAATGAAAAGGATCCCATTGCTATTATTAAGCACAAGGAACTTTACGAAGAAGCAGAAAATGCGGTGGATTTCTGCGAACACACCGCCAGTGTAATTGAGTCTATTTTAGTAAAGAACAATTAATATGACGTGGATTATTCTGCTGATTATTTTAGCGCTGTTTTTTGATTACCTCAACGGATTTCACGACGCAGCAAATTCCGTTTCTACCGTAATTTCTACACGCGTACTTTCGCCGCGTATTGCGGTAATCTGGGCGGCGTTTTTTAACTTTATCGCGTTTTTGGTTTTTCATACAGGCGTAGCTATGACCGTCGGCAGCGGCATCGTGGATATCAATGTCGTGGATACTAATTTGGTGTTTGGTGCGCTGTGCGGTGCGTGTGCATGGAATTTACTGACGTGGTGGTTTGGATTGCCGTCTAGTTCCTCGCACGCGTTAATCGGCGGTTTAATCGGTGCGGGACTTGTCAAAGGCGGTGTGAAAGCACTTGTTGCAGGTGGTATTTTCAAAACTGTCCTGTTTATTTTTGTTTCCCCCCTCTTAGGTTTTTTGCTGGCAGGATTTATCGGCACGGTAGTTTTCAATGCATTCCGGCGGGTAAATCCGTATAAAGTGGACAAAATTTTCCGCAAACTGGAATTGTTGTCTGCCTCTGCTTACAGCTTATCTTACGGTGGAAACGACGCACAAAAGACCATGGGTATTATTAGTATGTTGCTCTTGGGTGGCGTGGCAACTGCGCAGGCTGCTCCCATACGCGATTTCTTTTTATCCTACGAAGAATTGCAAAAAGTCGCGCAAGGCGAATTTATTATTCCTTTGAGCGTGGTACTTTTGTGTCAGGGGGCGATTGCGCTGGGTACGCTGTCTGGCGGTTGGCGCATTGTCAAAACCATGGGGCAAAAGATTACCCGCTTGCGCCCAGTGGACGCTTTTTGCGCCGAATCCGGCTCTGCTATTTCCATTTTGACGGCCTCTTTCCTCGGCATTCCTGTCAGTACGACACATACCATTACCGGTGCAATTGTAGGCATTGGTTCCTTGCGCCGCTTATCTAGCGTACATTGGAGCGTGGCCAACCGCATTATTTGGGCGTGGTTTATTACCATTCCCGCTTCTGCATTGATTGCCGCGGCATCGTACTGGATTAAAGTGCTAATATTTGGGTAAATTGTTCCACACAAAAAACCCCACCCTTGCGGGTGGGGTTTTTTAGGCTTCTAAAAATTAGAAGTTAATCAACATACCGAGTTGCCATTTAAAGTTGTCTTTGTTAAAGGCATCTTTATAGGTAACTCCGCCGATCGTTCCTTCTTCGTCGTTACCATATTTGGCATAACCTAAACCGGCAAACAATTGCACATATTCATTATGTGTATATTTGGCGGTTAAGTCACCTTCCCAAGTAGCGGCATGGTGAGCATAGCGGTCTTGGAAGGCATAGCCGTCCAAGGAGAAGGTCCATTTTTCAAACGGGTTAAAATCAACACCCAAGTTGAACATACGGACACCTTCACCGGAGTATTGTCCGATTTGACCAGCCAATTTGTGACCAATGATCAAGCCCGGAGTATAGTTGCCCCAAGCGAAGAAGTTTTCATGTTCATACAAGAAAGTACCGCGTACGGCAAATTCGTTGATGTCCATTTTGGCATCAGCTTTCAACATATAGCCAGTATCTTGGTGTTCTTTGATCAAGCGATCACCACCAAAGTTGCGGGCATATTCCACGCTAACCAAGGCAGCTTCCGGGTTGAAGGTCAATTTGGCACCATACAAACCAGCATCTTTATCTGTGTTGCCGTCCGGGTTCAGGACAGTAATTTTTTGGAAGTCATAGATGTAGGCTTGCAATTTCATCATGTCGGTGATGTTCATGCGGAAATCAGCACCAAATACTTTGGTACCGTTTAGATTTGGGTTGAGAACGTTCAAAGTACCCGGAACTTTACCGGCGATGAAGGTAAATGCTTTTACATCATCAGCATAGGTCAATTTGACCGCATCCAAAGATTGGGCATAAGCATTACGGGTTTCCGCGTTGTAGTGGTTCGGGCCCACGTACATGACGGCGCTGTCTTCGTCACCGTAGAATTGACGGCCAACGGTCGCTTCTAAGCAATCAAACAAGTTAGACAACACCACATTGGCGTTGGATACTTCAACTGTGTTTTCATACTGGTTGATAGTATCACCTTGCATGTTTCCGTTCCAAGTATCAGCATATTGGAACAAGATATTGGCGGTTACATCTTCTACCAAGTTGGCAGATAAACCCGCTAATACACGCGTATGCACATCGTTGTTGTAATATTTAGCACCCGCAGGTGTTACCGGGTTGTGGTTAACATCAGAGGCGATGGTTTGAATTTCGCCAATGAGGTCTACGTTTTTCAATACATCAGCGCCTGCAGGCCAAGCCAAGGTAATGACTAGCAGCAAGCCTAGTAGTTTCTTCATGCAGTACATCCTCCTTAATTAGTTTTTAAACTACCCTACCTTTCTATTAAAACTTATTGAAACTAAATTTGCAAGTCTTTTTTAAATTTCTTATTGACAAATTGCTACAAATACTGCTATGCTACGCCCCGTTTGAAAAAGACTTGAAAGAATTCTCCTAAATCTTTATACTGTTAATAAGTACTACATAGGACATCCTTAAGGAGGCTGTTATGAATAAAGGTTTTACCTTAATTGAGTTACTGGTCGTCATCTTAATTATTGGCACGCTAGCGGGAATAGCCATGCCGCAATATAACCGTTCAGTACGCCGTGCCGAAATGGCGGAAGGATTAACACACGGAAAAACAATTTACGATTCCGCGGTACGTTATAAGGGAGAGAATTACGCTGCCCCTACTTCTTTTGATCAATTGGATATTGCTTTCATAGATGCCAATGCCACAGGTAACACCTTTGAAGACGTAAACTTTACATATAAGTTAGAAAGTAACTATATCCAAGTGACCAACAACAAAGGCGGAGATTACGAACTGCGCTTTCTTTATCCAACGATAAATAATAATGGCGTATACGCACCGATTGCTTGTTGTCCTGGCTCTAGCAGTTTGGGCCAGTGGATTTGCGATAACGTTGGCGAAACCGTCAATTCCGCTTATCCCAATAGCGTAAAGACACTGATAAGTGGTTGTAAAGAACTTAAATAAATCATCGAGATATACAAAACCCCGCTTTGCAAGCGGGGTTCTTTTTTATCCTCTGCGGTGTTTTTTAAATCTATGGAAGGAAATTTTTTTGCCAAACAGCCCTTTAGATTTAGTTTTTTTGGCTTTTGCTCCTACACGTATTATTTTAAAAGCTGCTTGTTTACTATCAGATAGGGAAGGGGCTTTCTGCTCAGTTGCTGCAGACGTTTTTGTGACCGGGGCAGGTTTCGGCTTGTTATTCACCAACTTCTTTGGTTTAGACGATGTTACAACGGCACGCGTAAAAGCCGCAGACGACACTTTTTTACGCGGCTGTTCCGGTAAAAATTTAGGCTTAGGCAAGGGGCGGCTTGTTTTGGTCAGTTCGGTTACTTTGCCCAGATGGCACACGTGGCAAATTTCTTTCCATTTACTATCATCTTCCTCTAATACAAAGGAAAGCGCCGTGCCCACACTGCCCGCGCGGCCCGTGCGGCCAATACGATGAATATAATCCTCGGCACATTGCGGCAAATCATAATTAATCACGCAGCTCATACCGTCCACATCTAGTCCGCGTGCGGCCACGTCGGTCGCCACTAAAACAGGCACGCTTCCTTCACGAAAAAATTCCATCACCTGTCGGCGGCGGTTTTGTCGTAAATCGCCATGCAGTGCATTGGCTTTTACGCCATATTGCTTGAGTTGTTTGGCTAATTTATCAGCCAGATGTTTGCTTTTGACAAACACTAAAATTTGCCCGCGACGGCCTTCCAATTCCGTTAATAATTGTCCTAGCCGCTCCCTCGTATCCAATCGGATAATTTGCTGCACCACCAAATCCACCGGACGCGTGACTGAACCGATTTGCACCCGCACCGGGTCTACCAAAAGTCCCCCCGCCAGTTGTTCTATTTCCTTTGGTAGGGTGGCAGAAAATAACAAGGTTTGGCGCGGCGCTGGCAGCGCGGCATAAATTTTCCGCACGTCGGGGATAAACCCCATATCCAGCATACGGTCCGCCTCATCCAACACCAAAAAGGCCGTGTTCTTTAGGACTATACTTTTGCGCCCAATATGGTCAATAATCCGCCCTGGCGTGCCAATAATTACCCGCGGTTTGCGGCGTAGCAAGGCATATTGTTTATGTATATTATCCCCACCGATGATGAGTACAGAAAGCAATTCTTCCGGCGAAAGTAAACTTTCCAGCGCGGCTTGTGTTTGCTGGGCCAATTCGCGTGTGGGCGATAAAACCAACGCAGCACTGTCAGACCGGGTACGCAACAGTGTGATTAAAGGCAAAAGAAAAGCAAAGGTTTTTCCAGTACCCGTCTGAGCCGTCACGAGCACATCACGCCCTTTAAGCGCAGGCGGCAAGGCAGATTGCTGCACTTGAGTTGGCACGGTAATATTCAAGCGTCTCAAAGCCGCTTGTAAGTCCGGGGTTAAACTGTCAAATGCGTTCACTGCTCCTCCTCCTTACCAGTCAAAACAGTTTCGCATTGTTCATTTAAAAACAGCCAGCGCTCCTCTGCGTTTGAAATCTGGTCGCCCAGCAGAGCTAACTCTATGCTATTATCGGCATCATAGCGCTGCAACAATAGGTTTTCAAGCTCTTGTTTGCGGTAATTTAATTTTTCTAATTTTTTATCTAATTCGCGTATTTCTTTTCTAAGTGGAGCGAGTGCCGCACGGCGCTGGGCGGCATTTTTGCGGCGGTTTTCAGCAGAATTTTCTTTATCGCTGGCGGCGCTGGCTCCTTTGTCGTTATGTTTAAGCAGACTGGCTTTGTAATCCTCCAAATCCCCACGGTAAATTTGGCACGTACCGCCTTTAACGAGCCATAGGGTATCACAAGCCATTTCTATCACGTGTAAATCGTGCGTGATAAGCACCACCGCGCCTTCATAATGATTTAAAGCTTCCAAAAGTGCTTGGCGCGAAAGGATATCCAAATGGTTGGTCGGCTCGTCCAATATAAGTAAATGCGGAGCATCCTTAGTAATCAGCGCCAAAAGCAAGCGCGATTTTTCCCCACCGGAAAGCTTGGCAATCAATGTATCGGATTTTGATTTGTTTAGCCCAAACGCTCCAAGCTGCGCGCGGATTTGCGTTTCGCTGCTACCCGGCGGCATCATTCCGGACAGCATTTCAAACGGCGTTTTTTCAACGTCCAATTCTTCCGTCTGATGTTGCGAAAAATAGGCAATTTTAATTTTTTTGGCAATCGTCATACGCCCGCTCATTAAAAGTAAGCGGTGCGAAAGTATTTTAGCTAACGTGGATTTCCCATTTCCGTTTGCGCCAAGCAGTGCAATGCGGTCATCAGGTTCAATACGCAATGTTAAATTCTGCAAAACGGGTTTATCATCATAGCCTGCTACTGCATCCTCTAGCGTAATAAGTGCCTGCGTTAAATGCGTGGGCGAAGGGAACTGGAAATGCACTTCCGGATCTTTAATCACGGCGGGTGGCTCGCCAAGTTTTTCAATCATTTTAATACGGCTCTGCGCCTGTTTAGCCTTGGTGGCTTTATAACGGAAGCGGTCCACAAAACTTTGCAAATGGGCCACCACCCGCTCATGTTTAGCCGCTGCCAAGCGCGCCCCTTCTTGCTCAGCTTCGCGCGTGCGTTCATACGTATCATAATTGCCGTTATAAACCTTCAATTGTGCTTGCTCTATGTGCACAATTTTATCGCACAAACGGTTTAAAATATGACGGTCGTGGCTGATGAGCAAAATGGTTTTATCCGTCTTGGAAAGGTAATTTTCAAGCCAAGTAGCGGTTTCCAAATCCAAGTGGTTGGTCGGCTCATCTAACAGCAGGCAATTGCTCGGTGCATATAAAGTAGCCGCCAAATTAGCTCGTACCTGCCACCCACCGGAAAATTCCTTGAGCGGGCGGTCAAAATCCTCGTTTACAAATCCCAGTCCGCTCAAAATTGCACTCGCTCGCGCAGTAGCTGAATGCACACCCAAACTATCCAAACGGTCATAAATTTCGGCCATCTTTTCGCCGGATAAATCTTCTTTAAGTTTGCACTGCAAACGGGTCATTTCCTCATCGGCTTCTAACACATATTCCAGCAGTTTTTTGGATGGATCTTTGATGTCCTGTGCCACGGAAACAATATGTGTACCGCGCGAAATTTCTATTTTTCCCCCATCGGGAAATAATTCGCCAGTAATGATTTTAAAGAGAGTTGATTTGCCACATCCATTTAAACCAACGACGCCCATTTTTACCCCGTCAGGCACCAGCAGGTTTGCTTCTTCAAATAAAGTACGCAAACCAAAGTGAAATGACAAATCCTTAATCTCTATCATATTTATATTATATAAAGTTCCGTTCCCCTCCCGCCGGGACTAAGGCGTGAACAATCTCCATACAAATTTGCTAGAATAAGCCCATGGAAGAATCTTTTATTGCACTTGATTTTGGCAGCGGGCAAATCTCTGCCGTGTTAACTACATACGATGAGAACACGGGTACTTGCCGCGTGCGCCATGCAGCGCGTAAACGATGTCCTTCCATTAGTGCCTGTTATATTTTAGATTTTGATCATACCGTCCGTGCTGTTGCCGGGCTGCTGCAAGAAATGAGCGAATATGCCGATTTAAATCCAACAGTAGTGGTAGGATTGCGCGGTGAATTTATCAGTTTTCGCCGTTCCAGTGGGTACCATACCTTAGACCCGCAACAAGTCATCAGCGAAAAAGATATACAAACCATTATGGATGAAGCTTTCCCCAAAAATTTAGGTGAGGAGTTAGAGGTAGTCCATTTCTTTTCCCAATGCTTTATTCTGGATGGAAAAGCAGGCGTAAAACCCCTTGGATTATCGGGTAATTGGCTGGAAGCAGAAACCTTTGTATCGTGCGCTTTGCGCGGACCGCTGAATAATTTAAATCGTGTAATGGCAGCCGTCGGATATGAGGATTTTGAAGGGGTTCCCACCATTTTAGCACTCTGTGACACCTTGTTAAAACCTGAAGAAAAACAGGCCCGCACCTTATTGCTGGATATCGGCACACAACACAGTTCAGCCGCTTTATACCAAAAAGGGGTTTTAGAAACTGCCTGGGAAATCCCGCTCGGTACGGAAAGCATTTCGCAAGAAGTAGCCGAAGTATTACAAAATGAATTAGATGAAAGCAAAGCACTGCTTAGAAATTACGAATACGGTGAGGATGAAGTATTAGATGATGTATTGGATGAGGCTGCCAAGAATTTAATGCGCAAATTACACAAGGAATTTACCCAGTCTTTGGCCTATGTTAAGCATCCGCCGCAACAAATTGTGCTCACGGGCGGCGGGGCCAATATCCCGCTTAAAAATGCCGCCAAAACCATACTAACCGCGCGGCGCGTGCGGCTGGCTACCCACGATAATTTGATTGCTGACAGCGAGGATTTGCTTGCACCTGCTTATACTTCTGCTTTGTCATTAGCGCTCTATTCCCAACGGCACGGAGACCGTCCTTCTCATGCCCCAAGTTCAAACCGTTTGCAGGGCTTGTTTGATAAAGTACTGGCCAAACTGGGGCTCAATTAATTGGGCTGTATTTCACAAAGATTCCATTTTTTTCAAAGCACTATGCCTGTAGGAGGATTATTTGTTTCTAATACAAAAAACCCTGCGCTTTGTTAGCACAGGGGCTTTGCTGGGACATAAAAAGAGGTAGTTTATTCTTGCTCTCCCTCTAGCATTTTTTCTTCGGCAATGGCGGCGCGTTTGCGCAAATGATGTACCAAAATTTTCTTGCGCAAGCGCAAGGACGTTGGCGTAATTTCCACTAGTTCATCGGGGGCAATATATTCTACCGCTTGCTCTAAACTCATTTGTCGCGGCGGCGTGAGCGTGTAAGACTCGTCGCTGGAAGAACTGCGCATATTGCTTAAATGTTTGGCTTTGCAGGGATTAACGACCAAATCATTATCGCGGGAGTTTTCCCCCACAATTTGTCCCATATATACTTTCTCGCCAGGCCCTAAAAATAATTCCCCGCCATTTTCCAACGCAAACAAGGCATACGCGGTGGTAATGCCGTCCTCTTTGGCCACGAGCACGCCGTTATGGCGGATAGGTGCCAAATTTACTTTGGGATAATAGCCCTGGAAACTGTGGTGCATAATACCCGTTCCGCGGGTACCCGTCAAAAATTCATTTTTAAACCCGATGAGTGCACGCGACGGAATTAAATATTCTAAGCGCAGGCGGTCCTCGCCCTCGGCTACCATATTTTCAAGTTTTGCGGCGCGTTGACCTACCAGGGTAAACACCGCCCCCTGATGCTCGGATTTAATATCTAATACCAAATATTCCATCGGCTCTAAAATTTGTCCGTTTTCCTCTTTATAAATTACTTCGGGCGACGATACCGCCAGCTCAAATCCCTCGCGGCGCATATTTTCAATCAACACGGTTAAATGCAACTCCCCGCGCCCGTACACTTTAAATCGGCCCTCGCCCTCTAGCTGTTCTACCTTGAGTCCCACATTGGTTTGGGCTTCTTTTTCCAAACGGTTTTTAAGGTGGCGGCTGGTAACAAATTTACCTTCCTTGCCGGAGAACGGGCTGTCATTGACCATAAAGTCCATAGACATTGTAGGCTCGTCAATAGCCAGCGGCGGCAAGGCTTTTGGAAATTCCGGCTGACAAATGGTATCGCCCACATCCACGCCTTCCAACCCGGCAATAGACACGATATCTCCGGCTTGGGCGCTTTCCACTTCTTTTTTACCTAAGCCTTCATACATTTCAATTTTGACGGCTTTAGACGGAGTTTGTGTGCCGTTTTGATGCAGTAATACGACATTTTGTCCGCGGTTAATTTTACCCGCCAAAATGCGGCCGATACCCACATGGCCCAAAAAGTTGTTATAGTCCAACATCGTAACCTGCATTTGCAACGGCTCATCGGGCATAGCCACCGGGGCAGGTACGTGTGAAATGATAGTGTCCAACAGCGGGGCGATATCTTTTCCTTTTTCTTCCATTTTCACGCTCGCCCAGCCCTCACGGCCGGAGGCATACAAAATCGGAAAATCTAATTGTTCATCAGTAGCACCCAGTTCCATAAATAAATTAAATACTTCGTCTACTACTTCACTGGGGCGGATATGGTCGCGGTCCATTTTGTTAATGACCACAATCGGCCGTAAGCCGAGTGCCAACGCCTTGCGCAACACAAAACGCGTTTGCGGCATAGGGCCTTCCACTGCGTCCACCATTAAAATAGCACCGTCTACCATTTTTAATACGCGTTCTACTTCGCTACCGAAGTCTGCGTGTCCCGGTGTGTCAACGATATTAATAGTATGATCTTTATATTTAACGGAAGTACATTTGGCTAAAATGGTAATACCGCGCTCACGCTCCAAGGGATTAGAATCTAAAACGGTTTCTTGGGCCTGGTCTTCTTTAACGGTAAATTGTCCGGCTAATTTTAAGAGAGAATCTACCACAGTTGTCTTACCGTGGTCTACGTGAGCAATAATAGCCACATTGCGCACATCACTACGTACATTATTCATATCTTGCATTTCCTAACTCATAAAATATCCCGCTTGCGCGGGAGCTGTTTTTACAACAGATATAGTATATTTTAGTATTTTTCGGGGCGGTATGTATAGAGAAAACATATAATTTGTAAATTTTTCATCCCTACCCCTGTTAGGGTTCAGTACATTTGAGACTGTAAGAACTGCATGGGAGACATCAAAAATCCATCCTTATCTACTAAACTTCTATGGGGTCTCTGCTCATTATAATATTTTGTCCACTCCTCCAGCTTAGCATTTA
>JAZNWO010000028.1:0-11093 GCA_045593365.1 Candidatus Avelusimicrobium sp. | reverse complement strand
GACAAGAAAGCGGGAGATTGCCGAACCCTGCGGGCCGCCAAACACTCGGCAATGACGGCCTTATGTTATGTCCTGTTTGACTGAAAACAAACAACGGCACGCTACTTTTTGCGTGCCGTTTTTTGGATAGTGTTTGCTGCGTCAAAATACCACCCCCTTGACTCGTTTTTTTTTTTGGCATAATTTAGTATCCGGAGATTGAAAGAAAGGAGAATGTATGAAAAAAGCATTTACACTCATTGAGTTATTAGTCGTCGTCCTTATCATTGGCATTTTGGCTGCTATCGCGCTGCCGCAATATCAGACGGCAGTGGAAAAGGCGCGCGCGGCGGAAGCATTTATTTTATTAAAAAGTTTGAAACAAGCGCGGGATGCTTACAGATTAGCAAACCCGGGTGTAACTCCGCCGCTAGACGAATTAGATATAGAAATTCCCGGCTCCGATACGACACCGATTTTTTACACAGGGAATTTTCGCCAGACGAAATACTTTCAAATCGGTTTATTGGAGACCGGCGCCAATCCACATGCGTTTCGTGTTTCTGATGGGAAATTATTGTATACAATTGCGTACTATCATGGTGCGAAGGGTTGGTTTTGCCATGTGCAAAACGGCGGCGACGCCAAGTATGCCTCTGTATGTAAATCGTTGGGCGGGGTGGCGTCTGATGTATGTAATAATTTAAATGACGGAACTTGCTTCCGACTGCCATAATGGAAATATATAATAAGAAACCCCGGGTATCTGCCCGGGGTTTTTCTATTAAAACTTTTTTATTTATATTGCTGCAGCACTTTATCTTTTGCGGCGGAGGAATAGACATTGTAGTCAATTCCCTGAAAGATAGAGTCGCGGCATTCCAAATCAAACACATACGCTTCATTAATGCGGTTGTGTTTAACCTGTTCGTAAAGCTCATTGAAGCGTTTGATGTGGTCCTTGGTGCGTTTGGTGGAATACTCTTTGGCGGTGCCCGTTGTCATCAAGAAGGCCCAGTCGGACGATTGCATCAACAAGAGTTCGCGTGCCATTTGGTTTAATGTGCGGCCCAAGAGTCCGCCGGCGTGCGGGTGTGCATTAGCCAAATCACGCATACGCTCGGCTGATTTAATGAGGTGGCGGTAAATCCAGTCATTGCCGGAATTAAGCCACACATCGTGATATCCCTTATCGCCCCAAGAGGACATGGACGGCTGCACCGTTTGATTGACTGGGTACATTTCCAAATACTCCATTGGTGTAATGAGCTTAATGTCTTTTTGGTCGTAGTGAAGTTTCTTAAACAAAAATTCCAAGAAATCAATGCCTTCATACCACCAGTGTCCGTACAGCTCCGCATCATACATAGAAACGACCAGCGGTTTGCGGTCCATGAGAGTGGACAAATACTCAATTTGTTTTTGGCGGTTGAACATAAAGTTACCCGCGTGCTCGGCCGCTACGCTGCGTGCTTCCTGCGGGTTGTAAGGAGCTTTTTGATTGAGCGGTACCTTACCTGTGATTTTGCAATATTTCATGCCGATATTGCGGCGTACGCCGTCGGAATGTAGATAAGGTTTAATGTAATCGTAATCCAAATCGTAGCCTAAATCGCGGTAAAACTCGCGGTAACGCGCGTCGCCGGGATAACCCGAATCCGCACTCCATACCTGCTGGGCTGATTCCATATCGCGCGCAAAAGCGGCCACGCCGGTTTGCGGGCAATACACGGGCGCGTAAATGCCGTATTTCGGCCGCGGAGTGCCGTGCAAAATTCCGTGCGATTCCATAAAGAAAAAGCGGATGCCCTCATCGCGTAAGAACTTATCGTCGCCCGGGTTGTAGGCACATTCGCCCAGCCAAATTCCGCGCGGACTTTTCCCAAAGCGGATACGGTAATCATTGGCGGCAATTTTGACTTGCGCATTGACGCTTTCCTTGTGTACCATCAGTGGCAAATAACCGTGCGTAGCGCCGCAGGTAATGATTTCCAATTTGCCCATGTCCTGAAATTTTTTAAATCCTTCCAAGACACGGCTATGATAAACATTTTCAAATAAATCCTTCAGCCGCAGGAATTTGTCATGATACATCTGTGCCACAGCAGCAAATTCGCTACCGCGCGTGCGTTCAATTTCCTTTTCGGACAATTCTACCCGCTGGTTTAAGTAATGTTTGAACCGTTCGGTTAAAAGCGGATCACTCATCATATTGCACAGGGGCGGCGTGACAGACATTGTCAGCCGGAAATCTACGCCTTCTGCAGTCAGTTTCTCAAATACATTGAGCAACGGCAGGTAGGTCTCTACCATTGCCTCATAGTACCAATCTTCCTCCAAAAAGTCCGGATATTCCGGATGCTTAATGAACGGCAAATGCGCGTGCAGTACAAGTGCTAAATATCCCTTTTCTTGTCCCATAATTATTTCCCCTGTTCGCGTGAGGCTTTGATATGCACCTGGCGGTGTTTATCACCTCTATGGTTGCGGGCGTGAATGGGCAAATCCAATACAGCTCCGGCCGGAAGTGCCTGGCGGAAAGAGAATTTGCCATCCTTGAGTTGTATTTCTTTGCCGTTGATAGTTACGATAGCATTAGGTGAGGCCGACCCATAGACGATAATTTCACAATCGGCTTTGAGCCAGATATCTTCGTCTTCTTGCCCGGCGGGTGCCGTGTGCAAAGCAAACGACGTCCACGAGGAGGCCGAGCTGGGCCCCAATCCCGGCAATTGTGTCAGTTTCCAGCGTTGATCCATCATTTGCATCCGTTCGCTGGCGCCTAAGCCGATAAATTCAGCGCCGGACATCTGCAGCAATTTAATAAAATCTCCTTCTACACTCATCCACTGGTCGTCAATCACGTCAGACACTTTGCCCGGCGGCAAGGTGGTCACATTGGTGCGGGTCAATAAAATAAATTGTCCGTCTGGTGTGATAAAGCCCAAATCTGCAATATAGCTGCGACCCGGTTGCGGTGCGTGTATGTACCAGCTTTTTGCATCAAAGACGACGGGCATATCATAGTAAGTGTTGGCATTGGTGCCGTCAAAATAATTTACGCCTGTGATGTCGTAAAGACGGATAACGGTGCGGGAATGGTTAAGTGTGTCTTGTCCGTATTGGCTGCGCACATAATCAAAGGTGGCGGAGGTAATTTCCCAAAACAAAAACATCCAAGCCGGATCCTTTGGCAGCAGATAGCTTTCTGTAGTGCCATAGCCCGACGGGATATCTCCGGTATCTTGCGGTATTGTGGGTTGTACCCGGTGAAAGACCGCAGAAGATAAATTTTTTTCCATATGAACCCTCTTTTACTGTTTATTTTACATTTATAGACTTTACTATTCTAGCATTTTTGGGAACAAAAAAGCGACGGTTTACCGATAAGTGTTTCTGACAAGAGAGAGGAAAAAAGTCAATCTAATTAAAAATACCATTCTCCCGTCCTCAGGTAATCAGTATATTCAGCGGGCAGCCTGTTCTAAGGCCGACAAAATTTTTTCCAACGAAATACCGCTTATACAGGGAGCAGGCTGTTGCGGGTAAGGGCATTTATCCCACGCACAACCAAAGCAAGGCAGCCGTTTATAAAGTACGAGGCAGGTCTTTGCGGGACGGAATAGGCCGAAATGTCCGCCGCCGTATATCATGACGGTCGGTTTGTGTAAAATCCACGCCATATGTGCCGGTCCGGTTTCGTTACCGATGACCGCGCGTGCGTGAAAAATAATTTTTGCCAGTTGGGCTAAAGAAGTTTTTCCCGTTAAATTAATTAGATGCTCATTTGCTGTAAGGGGGGTAGCCTTTTTAGCAGTAACGACCAGTTTTATTTGGTGTTTTTTGGCATACTCCAATAGAGCGGGTAGTAATTTTTCTACGGGATATTGCCGGATTTGTCCGTGAGTATCTGCAATGTAATGCACATACGGACCAATTCCCTGTAACGGTTCCGGCATCGGCAGCGGATGTGGCACGGACAAAGTGGGGGCAATTTGTTGCGGAGTGATGGATTGTTTTAAGATATGCCCATAGTAATAAGCCAGGGATTGCAAAAGGTTTACATAAAGGTGTTTGCTTTGTTTGTAGCAGGGCAATTTTATTTTTTGGTTTGCCCAAAAAACACGGCGATATGCGTTCCAAGTAACTTTTATTAAACACGCACAACGCTGTTTGGACCCGCAGTATTTCAAAATATTGGCACTTACGCTGGACGGAAACAACGAAGTCGCAGTCCACGTATAACGTGTTTGGCGGATTTGGTTTAAGAAATCAATGCGGTATGAAATATCCTTTCGGTACAAAATCTGATTGACGGGAAAGACTTGGTCCGCACCCAATAAAGGGCCTAATTCTTGCCATGTGTCGCGCAGCACCAGTCCGACGCGGTAACCTTGTTTTTTGAGATAGCAGATGACTCCTGTCATCATCAGCAAATCTCCCAAAGCATCATCGCAAAGCAATAACACATATTGCTTCGTCTGCCCGGCGGGAAGCTTCCGTAAAAAACATCCTACCGGGATATGGATTTTAAACTTATCATATGGGCGCATACGGGGGAGTTATCCTCTACTTCTCTATGATATAAACTTTCTACGTGTCTGTAAACGGAAACTGCCGCAGCACACGCTACGGCCCCTGACAAGTTTAGTATAATTTAGAAAATACGTTTTACTCAAGGAGCGAAAAATGGCTAACAAAACAGTTGTTTCCCCGTTACAAAAACACCGCATTGTTTACAAACCGGTGTTGCCCGAAATTTTGAAAAAAGGTGCTTGCTTTATAAAGCCCAAATCCGGCAAAGCTACTAAAAGTGTAGCCGACCAAGCTGCTGTTAAAAAGATGTTCCCCAACACGTATGGTATGCCGGAAATTACGTTTATCAAAGGCAGCAATCCCGCAGCAGGTAAAAAAGCCGTCAAGGTGGCGGTGGTATTATCCGGCGGACAAGCCCCCGGCGGACACAACGTAATTGTGGGCCTTTTAGACGGACTTAAAAAAGCTAACAGCAAAAACAAACTCTACGGTTTCCTGGGCGGTCCGGGCGGTATTTTGGAAAATAAACTTAAGGAACTTACGCCTGCTCTTGTCGCTGATTATCGCAACACCGGCGGCTTTGATATGATTCAATCCGGCCGTACGAAAATTGAAACGCCGGAGCAACTAGCTACTGCGCTTTCCAACCTCAAGAAAAACAAATTTGACGCACTGGTTATTATCGGTGGGGACGACTCCAACACCAACGCGGGTGTACTGGCCGAGTATTTTAAACAACACGGTGCGGATATTACAGTGATTGGCGTGCCCAAGACCATTGACGGCGATTTAAAAAATGACAAAATTGAAACCTCTTTCGGTTTTGACACTGCGACCAAAATTTACGCTGAAATGGTCGGCAATATCTGCCGCGATGTAAACTCCGCGCGCAAGTACTGGCACTTTGTGCGTTTAATGGGCCGCAGTGCTTCACATATTACGCTGGAAGTGGCGCACAAAACCCAGCCGAACATTACTTTAATCGGCGAGGAAGTGCTCGCTAAAGAAATGACGCTTAAACAAATCATTGATTATTTGGCTGGCATTATTGTGGCGCGCGCCAAACAAGGCAAAAACTTCGGCGTGGTGCTCGTGCCGGAAGGGCTTATTGAGTTTATCCCGGAGATGAAAGCGCTCATTGCGGCTTTAAATGATTTGCTCGCTGATAATGAAGCGGCTTTGGCCAAAATGACTAAAGTAGCTGAGAAAAAAGCTTTCATTATTTCCAAATTGCCGAAAAAATTAGCGGATTTGATGAGCTCGCTACCCGAAGGGATTGCGGCACAGCTGATGTTGGACCGCGACCCGCACGGTAATGTGCAAGTGTCTTTGATTGAGACGGAAAAACTTTTAATTGAAATGTTGCGCACCAAACTGGCCGCGCTCAAAAAAGCAGGCAAATACAACGGCAAATTCGCCACGATTACACACTTCTTTGGCTATGAAGGACGCTGTGGTTTCCCGTCGGTATTTGATGCCACATACACCTATGCGCTCGGCTACAATGCAGCTGTCTTGGCACTCAATAAATGCAGCGGCTACTTATCCTCCGTGCGCAAATTGACCCGCCCAGCCAAGAACTGGGAATGCGGAGGCGTACCTTTAACCATGATGATGAATATGGAACGGCGCAAAGGCAAAGAAAAACCCGTCATCCGCAAAGCGCTAGTCGAGCTAAACGGCCCGGTGTTTAAAGCTTTTGCCAAACAGCGCGTGCTGTGGGCGATGAGTGAGTCTTATTTATTCCCCGGCCCGGTGCAATACTTCGGCCCGGCGGAAATCACGGATATGACCACCTACACGCTAGCCTTTGAACGCGGCGGTAAGAAATAAGGTTTTACAGAAAGTGCAGACACCCCGGGCTGAATTTACTTTGCCCGGGGTTTTAACAATTATCAATTCTTTATTCTATAAACATTGTTTCCTGTTTCTCCCCCATATTCGCTTTCATAGGTTCCTCCGAGTGCCTTGCATACTTGGTTTGCAATAGAAGATGTTTTAACTGCCATGCAGCGTGGAATATCTGTTGTGGGAGAGTGGGTGTATATGATTCGGTTGTCATAATTACAGTAAGCAGTAGGTTTTCTATTTCCCTCGCTATCAATAGCATCACTTAAATAACAAAAAAATCGTTTCATATTGCAGCGATTACCGTCATTTGATAGAGAATCACAATTAAAAGAAATATCCAAATCTCTAAAATCCGTCGCATATTTTCCATTTGATAATTGATAACGAATAGAAGCTTGCCGCATAGCGGTTACGGTGGTGACAGCTTGGACCATACGAGCTTTTGTTACAGCTACCTGATACTGCGGCAGTGCAATGGCCGCCAGTATGCCTATGATGAGTACAACTACTAATAACTCTATTAGCGTGAATGCTTTCTTCATATATTCTCCTGTCTTTTTTGTAACCTTGCGACACATCGCAAGGGGTGTCAAAATGTGTTTCTTGCAACCTACAGCTACAGATAGTTTACCAAAAAAAAAAAACAAGTCAAGGCCTATTTCACAACAAGAAACCCGGTACCAAAAGTACCGGGTTTTGCCCAAACCAATACAATCTATTTTTCCAACTTACTCAACCGTCCTTGTGCGCGACTTGCGTATTTATCCGTCGGATAATGGATAATGAGTTGTTTATATAATTTTATAGCTTGCGCACTTTTGCCCTGTTTTTCGTACGAGCTGGCGGCTTCATATAAAAACTCCGGTGCACGGTGCGTTTGCGGATACTTGGACAAAATTTTCTCTAAAGCTGCTGTTTGTAAAGCCGGATTTTTTAGTTTCTTTTTGGCAATTCCGGCCGCTTGGTTAAGCATGGCGACATATGTCTTTTCATCCGACTCAGCTACCGTTGCGCCCTTTACCAAACTGTCATACGCAGCTTGATACTGTTTGGTTTTGGCAAGCACATCAGCCTTACCTTGCCACGCTTCATACACCGATGGCTGCGTACCCAGTGTGTTGATAGCCTTATCATAATAGGCAAGTGCAGAGGCATACTCCTTGCGGTTTTCCTGCATCAAGGCTAAGTGTTTATACACAGTGCCGGTTTCAGACGAGTCCGGGTACTGTTTGAGCACCTGTTCATATAAGGAAAGGGCGGTATCGTACTCCTTTAAATCACTGGCGTATACGTCGGCTGCCAGGCGCAAACTGGCTGCCTTATACACTGTATCCGGAAATAATTCGTACACCTTTTTATATTCCAATACAGCAGCTAAAAAATTGCCATTTTGGCGGTGCCAATCGCCGTATTGTAAAATGAGTTTATCCAGTTGTTTGTCTGACGGGTATTGTGTGAAAAAGTCCTCAAATAACTCACACACCGGCTGATAAATGCGCTGCAAATTGCTTTGTACCAAGTGCGTTAGCAGCGCAGCTTTGCGTGCTTGCAAACTGTCCAGTTCCGTAGTGTCTACCGCTAACAATTTAAGCGCTTGCGCTTTTTGGCTGCGGTTGAGATTTTCCATCACAGTTTCAATTTGTCCGGATAAAAGCGCTATATCTTGCGCCGACGGAAAATAAAAACGTACTTGATATAACGCCGTTAAAGCGCGGGCTGGCTGTTGTGCCCGCAACAAGTAATTCGCCTGCATTAACAAAGCTGTTTTGGCCTCAGCGGAATTTTCGTGGCTTTCAAGCCATTGTGCCACATCGCGTGCTAATGCTGCTGCAAAGGCACGGTCCTGCCGGGCATTTTTTCCTTGTGCAGCTGCCTGACGCTGATAAAAGGAAAGTACCTCGTCCTCCGCCGCATAGACCGGAATAGCCAGCATACAAAGAACCGCCAGTAAACCCAGTTTCTTCATAATTTCTCCTTACCGGTAGTTTGTAAATTGTAAATCCAGTCCAAAATCTTTTTCACGCAACAAGGCCTGTGTGGCCTGCAATTCATCTTTGGATTTGGACGATACACGCAGTTGGTCACCCTGAATAGAAACAGCTACTTTCAGTTTGGCATCTTTAATGGTTTTGGAAATTTCTTTGGTTTTGTCTGACGCAATACCCTGTTGTATTTTAATACTTTGTTTGGCATTGCCGCCCAGCGCCGCTTCCACTTTTCCCTGTGTGAAATTTTTAAGCGCTACCCCGCGTTTGGCAAGCCGCGTAAACAATACGTCGCGCAGAGCCCCTACCTTATATTCATCGCTGGAGCGCAAATTTAGTTCGCTGTCTTTTTCATTTAGTTCAATACTGGAATTAGTACCCTTAAAATCGTAGCGGTTGGCAATTTCTTTGCCGGCGGCGCTAACTGCTTCCGCAATTACATTTAAATCCACTTTACTTACGACGTCAAAACTGTAATCTGCCATATTTCCTCCTTGCACCGTTTATGGTGCGTGTGTTACACATATTATATATTTTTTGTACAATGGGGTTAGCGGTCCGGACAGCTGGGCTGAAATCTAATAAGGAGAATCCGTACGGGCAGTTGGTGTGTCCACCATAGTATTATGTACATCAAAACACGTTTGACGGTTATGAATTTCCTCCAGTTCGCGCTCTGGGGTGCTTATTTGACTTCCATGGGCATATTCCTAGCGGGAGCGGGACTAGGTGACAAGATTGGTTGGTTTTATGCGACACAAGGCTTTGTGTCTATTTTTATGCCTGCTATTATCGGCATTGTAGCCGACCGCTGGGTCCCGGCACAAAAATTATTAGGTTTGTGCCACTTGCTGGGTGCAGTCTTTATGGCGGGCGCGGCTTATTTTGGCTCGCAAACACACATCAGCTTTGCCAACTTGTTTACGTGCTATACACTCAGTGTGGCGTTTTATATGCCGACGCTGGCTTTATCCAACTCCGTGGCTTACACTGCTTTGCGCCAGCAAAACTTAGATACGGTAAAAGTGTTTCCTCCGATTCGCGTCTTTGGCACGGTAGGCTTTATCGTGGCCATGTGGATTACCAACTTTGCCCACTTTGCCGGTTCTTACACGCAATGGTATTTTTCAGCAGTGCTGGAAATGATTTTGGCGGTTTATTGTTTCACTTTGCCCAATTGCCCGACGTGTGCTACCGAGGCCAAATCTTTGGTGGAAGCTTTGGGCTTAAAAGCTTTTGCCTTGTTTAAGCAAAAGAAAATGGCAATCTTTTTTGTATTTTCTATGCTTTTAGGTATGTCCTTGCAAATTACGAACGGATTTGCCGGACCGTTTATCAACGGATTTAATGAATTGCTGGGTTACACCGGGTCTTGGGGAGCTAATAACGCTACAGCCTTAGTTTCTCTATCCCAAATTTCGGAAACCCTGTGTATTTTGCTCATTCCGTTCTTCTTAAAACGCTACGGTATCAAAAAGGTAATGCTAATCAGTATGTTGGCCTGGGTATTACGTTTTGGTTTTTTGGGACTAGGAAATCCGTCCACTGCTGTCGGTATTTTATTACTGATTACCTCCATGATTGTGTACGGGGTGGCGTTTGATTTCTTTAACATTTCCGGCTCGTTGTACGTGGACCAAGAAACAGATCCGAGCATCCGCTCCAGCGCGCAGGGTGTGTTTATGCTTATGACAAACGGTTTCGGTGCGGCGATTGGTTCGTTAGCTGCGCAAAAAGTGATTAACACCTTTGTATATGCTTACACCAATCCGGTATTCAAGATAAATGGAGTCTACCCGGCTGATTTATCTCAAGTAATTATGAACGGCTGGCGTATGTCTTGGTTTATCTTTGCAGGCTTCTCGCTGCTGGTAGCGGTGTTCTTTGCGATGTTGTTTGAATACAAGCATACCCCGCAAGCCAATTAAGTTTAACTTGCAGGAAAAATCCCGCTCTGATGAGCGGGATTTTTCCTGATACACTTCAAAATTTAATATGTCCAAGCAGAGCCGCCGCTGGTATCCGGCCTGCTTTTACCTGTTTCCTGTTTGCAAATTTTACTTCCTAAGTCGCTGGAATTTGAAATACACCGCGTTTTTCCCGCACTTGAGCTGTTAGTATGTTGGTAATAAATCTGATATGACACCAACAAAGTCCCTTTATCTGAAAGGCCTACCCGGCAGATCACATTTGTATCTTGCAAATCGCACGTACCCCAATCCCATTGACGTTCCTCCAATGTTTCGGTGGTTCTGTCCCCTTGTGTCCAATTGCCCGGGGTATTAATGTCCAACTCATCAAACCGTACCGCATATGTACCATTTGCTAAATAATACATTTCGGCAGCTTCTGCAATACTTCTGGTCAATGTTTTCATATTGGCATAACGTGCTTTTCCCACAGCTATTCTATATTGCGGTAACGCGATGGCAGCCAATATGCCAATGATAAGTACGACGACTAGTAATTCAATGAGTGTAAATGCCCGCACACCTAAAAAAGAAGTCCACCCTGAAGTGTTGTAATTCAGGGTCTCTCCCTTTTGTATTGTCTTGCGAAAAAAGCAACGGCTCAGGAAGTTGGAGATCCTGAGTAACGTATTCTCAGGATGGACCTTATTTATGATTTTGTTTATTATTTCTTTCATATATTCTCCTGTCTTTTTATAACCTTGCAGCTCACGCGCAAGGCAAATCAACAAATAATATTTTGCAACAAACACCTAAGTATAATTTACCAAAA
>JAZNWO010000027.1:0-85092 GCA_045593365.1 Candidatus Avelusimicrobium sp. | reverse complement strand
AACTGTCATCATACGCGCTTTTGTGACAGCCTTTTGATACTGCGGCAAGGCAATGGCTGCCAGAATACCGATAATTAAAACAACGACTAACAACTCTATTAGCGTAAATGCACGACTTTTCATACACTTCCCTCCTTTTTTGATTCCAACATAAGAAAAGCTTACCAAAAAAAAAACAAGTCAAGGAGTAAAGACACTTGTTGTATTTTTCCAGTCAAGAAAAATATCAGAGAATTTTAAGTAAAGTAAATTACGGTTGAAAACAAATTACAAAACGGGCCAAGAGAGAATTGGCCCGTTTTGTTATATAAATTCTCTGTTAATTAACAGGTTTTTCCGGTATTATCATCCGGACAGGCTTTCCATTTAGTGCCGTCCTTTTTTGGCGAATTAACAGGGCAATACGCGCCTTCACAATAGGCTCCCTCTTTAAAAGTAGAATTGGAGCAGGCCCCCTTTACATTTGCTTTGCAAACAGACCCTGTCGTGTAGGTACTTTTATTACAAGCCGTAGAGCCATCCCCGTAGCAAATAGAACCGTTTGTATAAGTAGAGTTCCCCCCACAACCGCCATATTTATTGCCGTAGCAAACAGAATTGGAATAGCTGCTTGCGCCGCAGACATAGCCTTGGGTAGCCGTATTGTAACAAGTAGAATCAATATAGGTACTATTGCCGCAAGAAGTATGCGGACGGTCATTGGCAGAACTGGTTCCATAACACGTAGAATGATTTGTAAATAAACTGCCGTCTCCGCAACTGTTGCTCCCTCCGGCAGCATAACAGCGGGAATATGAAAAAGTACTTTGCGAACAAGACGAGGCGCTCTGCGAATCGCAAACGGAATTATCTGTAAAAGTACTTCCCTGACACCCGGCCCCAGTACCTTGTTGGGTTTCACAAGAGGAACCGCCGCTAAAGGTAGAATCATTACAACCGCCGCCAGCACCGGTAACTACACACGAAGATTCCAAAGAAGCAGATACGCCGTCGCAGCCGCCGTCCTGTCCCGCTACACAGCTGTCGCCGCGACTTAACGTAACATTGGGAGTACCGTTATAAGTGGTAGCAACATATCCGTTTCCGGCTTCCCCTGACAATAAGAAAGCAGTATATCCCTCTCCCAACAAACTGGCATGGTCTAATTTTGTTCCGTCTAACCCTTCTTGACATAACCACATAGCATCCTCGTCATCATTTTTTGCCTCACAGTGAACATTGGAGGTAAAATTAGCACTGTGATTTTGATAGATGACATAATAAACATTAGGCACATCTGTACGGCTGGCTAAGGTGAAGGAAAAGTCCTCATCATCTCCAAAGGCAAAGGTAATATGTTCTTTGTCCTCTGTATAAGAAACATCCAGTACATCTTGTGTAGGAGCATAAGCCCCGTTATGCAGATAATAAGTCTCTTGGGCGTCTGCGATGGATTTAGCCAGCGACATCAGGGTATTAAATCTAGACTGCATCATCACATGACGGTATATAGGAATAGCAAAGGAAACAACTACACCAATAATTAATAGAACTACTAAAATTTCAATTAAAGTAAAACCTTTCTGTAAGTCTCGTCTCATAGCAGAACCTCTTTATTGAATTTTATCAAAAAACAAAGTTTGGGTGCAAATTAGCCTCCTTCTATTCTACCATGGAACTAATTAGTTTTTTGGCTTGCCAGGAACTTTCACATCCTTTATACTAATACAACCCACAAAAAGGAGGTAATATGCGAATTGTGAAACTGCTCTTGTGGATACTCATCTGGCAAGTGCCGATGTGGATGGGAGCTAAGATTTCTATGGCCAATATGGATTGGTACCATACGTTAGCCCGTCCGTTTTTCTCCCCGCCTGACTGGGTGTTCGGCCCCGTATGGGCGGTATTGTATATGTTGTTGGCCTTGGCTGGTTTCTTTCTTACCAGGACAGGCTTACACGCCGCTAATAAAAAAGCGGTTTGGCTAATGATTGCCCAGCTGGTGCTCAATGCCGCGTGGACACCGCTATTCTTTGGAATGCACCATTTAGCCGGGTCTATGATACTCGTGTTGGCAATGATTGGCATGACGATTTGGCTCATGCACACAGCCAAATCCGTTTCGCGTACAGCTATGTGGCTGCTGGTACCGTATTTAGCCTGGTTGTGTTTTGCCTGGCTGCTCAATACCAGTATGTGGCTGATGAATTAGCAAAAAACCCCGCTCCAGTGAGCGGGGTTTTTTAGTAGAAAATCGCTTCTTACAACTCGGTGTGCATCACTTTAAGGGCAGCCTTTTCTTTTGGTACCGGTAAACATTCTTGTACACGGTAATGCTGTCCTTGTACACTGGCGGAAACAGCCTGAATATCGGCAGCAGTCAACACTTCTTTATCGTAAGTCGTACGAAATTCATACGGTAATCCGCTTTGCCGGATTAAGTCCATGCTTTGCTTTAAAACCGCCGGCTCAAATTCCACTCCGGTAATAAGGGAGTACTTTTCCAACGGGGCTTTCAGATCCATGGCAATGAAATCCACTAATTGCCGCTTAATAGCTGCCTCTAATACATCAGGCTTAGAGCCGTTTGTATCCAGCTTAATCTTATAGCCAAGGGCTTTTATATCGGACAAAAACCGGAGCAAATCCGGCTGTAAGGTAGGTTCTCCGCCTGTTACAACTACACCCTCCAAAGTGCCTTGACGGCGGCGCAAAAACGCCAACACTTCCTCCTCGGGCATAGATGTTTGCAACAGATGGGGGTAGACCAGTTCCGGATTATGACAATACCGGCACCGGAAATTACAGCCTTGTGTAAACACAACTGCTGCCACTTGGCCGGGATAGTCTATAAGCGTAAACTTAATCAGCCCCCCAATCTTCATACAAATCTAAACAAATAAGAAAAATTATTTATCGCAGCCGCAGGAGCAACCTACGTCCATAGTCTTTCTCATAGCAAATTCTTCTTTTTTGCCTTTGTTCCAGTTTTGTACCGGGCGGAGATAACCAACTACGCGGGAATATACTTCACATTTGGAACCATGTGTATCTTTCATTTCTTTTTTAAGTTCCGAAATTTTATTTTCAACGATTTTTCTTTCTTCAGCGGTCATAGTTCTATCTCCTTAACTTATGTTTGTATTGTACTAATCCGGCTGGTCCGGTTTTTTTATTGTACTAATTTTTCCTTCCAACCGAAAAACTTTTTAGGGTTATTTTCCTAACCCCAAAAAGGTATCTCCTAACCAATTATTTACTGTACAGTTGCTCCTCTAACAACCGCACTTGGCGTTCTAACTCCTGCATCCGTTCGGATTTACACTTCGGACATTCAAAATGTTCACCTTCAATGTAACCGCATTTGGGGCAGACGCTAAACGTCGGCGTAATGGAGAAATAAGGCAGCGTATAACGCTCACACACTGTTTTGATAAATTTCTTCATTGCGTCCAAATCTTTAATGCGCTCTCCGGTAAAAATATGCTGCACCGTGCCGCCCGTGTATTTGGATTGGATGGAGCTTTGTAAATCCAACATTTCAAATACATCGTCGGTATAGTTTACCGGTAATTGGGAGGAGTTGGTATAAAAAGGCGGGTGCCCTTGCTTATACATCGGCTCATCAGCGCAAATAATTTCCGGATAATGTTCCTTATCCAGCTTGGCCAAGCGGTATGAAGTACCCTCGGCTGGGGTGGCCTCCAAGTTGTAATTGTTACCTGTTTCTTCTTGGAATTTGATTAAATGTTCGCGCATAAACGTCAGCACTTTTTCGGCAAAAGCTTTGCCTTTTTCCGTACCGATGTCCTCGCCGATTAAATTGATAGCCGCTTCATTTAAACCCACCAAACCAATGGTAGAGAAGTGATTGGTCCAGTACTTACCAAAGCGTTCTTTGACGCTGCGCAAGTAAAAACTCATATACGGGTACAAGTTGGCCGCCGTAAAGCGTTCAATCACTTTACGTTTGATTTCCAAACTTTCTTTCGCCGTAAGCATACGGTCTAACAAGTTTTCAAAAAATTCATTTTCATCTTTAGATAAATAACCAAGCCGCGGCAGATTAATCGTCACCACTCCGATAGAGCCCGTCAGCGGAGCCGAACCAAACAGTCCGCCGCCGCGTTTGCGAAGCTCGCGGTTGTCAATGCGCAAACGGCAGCACATAGAACGTGCATCCTCGGGGTTCATATCCGAATTGATAAAATTGGCAAAATACGGAATACCATACTTGGCGGTCATTTCCCACAGCGGGGTCAGCTTTTCATTATTCCAATCAAAATCTTTGGTAATATTATAGGTTGGAATCGGGAACGTAAACACGCGGCCTTTGGCATCACCTGCAAGCATTACCTCGCAGAAAGCGCGGTTGAACAAGTCCATTTCATTTTGGAATTCTTTATAGGTCTTGTCCATGAGTTTTCCGCCGATAATGACCGGCTGGTCCTTATAGTAAGAAGGAACATTGAGATCCAGTGTCAGGTTTGTAAACGGCGTTTGGAAACCAACGCGGGTCGGCACGTTCACGTTAAACAAAAATTCCTGCAAAGCTTGTTTGACTTCCTCATAGGTCAGTTTATCGTAATAGATAAACGGCGCCATCAGCGTGTCAAAGTTAGAAAAAGCCTGCGCGCCGGCACTTTCCCCTTGTAAGGTGTAAAAGAAATTTACCACCTGGCCCAGCGCGGTGCGGAAATGCTTGGCAGGTTTACTTTCCGCTTTTCCGGTCACACCCGTAAAACCGCTTAAAAGCAAATCTTGCAAATCCCAGCCCACGCAATAAGCACCCAGCAAGCCTAAATCGTGCAGATGGATATCGCCGTCCAAGTGCATCCGTTTGACTTTTTCCGGGTATATTTTATTAAGCCAATAAATCTTGCTTACTTCGGAAGAAATATAATTGTTGAGCCCCTGCAGCGAATAGCCCATATTACTATTCTCATTAACCTGCCAATCTAATTGCTGCAAGTATTGGTCCACCAAGTCCACGTTAAACTTGGAAGAAATCTCACGAATACGCGCGTGCTGGTCGCGGTACAAAATGTAAGTTTTGGCGGTTTTGTGATAATTAGAAGTCAGCAGCACGTCTTCCACAATATCCTGCACATTTTCCACGTTGGGAGTGGTATCTCCGTACAATTGCTGGACGATATTGATAACGCGGATGGTTAATTTTTTGGCGGTTTCGCCGTCAAATTCACCGGTTACTTCAGCTGCTTTAGCAATAGCATTAGTGATTTTTTTAGAGTCAAAATGTTGAATACTGCCGTCACGTTTGACGATGTGAGTAATTACTTCTGTGTTTTCCATGGTATTTATTCCTTATAGGTTGTCCGCGGGGTAAAAACCTGCGGTAATTTAAATTTTACATAAAAAAGGCGCGCTTGCAAATTTTTTTTGAAAAACATTTATATTTTAATAGAAAATTACTGTTTTTTTTATTACGAAACAAAGCTTCTTTTGCTGTTTTTTTGTATTTCTCCTCGGAGTTTTTTGGGTTAGTTCGGCATTTTTCATATAATCTAAAATTTCCGCTTGACCTTTCCCCTCTCAAACTGATTAAATAAAGGAAAAGGAGGCTAGTATGGATTTTTACCAAATCATCAGTTTAGTAGCTTTAATTGCATTTGTAATTTTAGTAATTTATGCGGCACGCACTTTAATACAGATTAAAAAAACTGCCGAATCAGTAGAATACTTAGCACTAACTGCCGCCGACAAAGTGGAAAAGACCAACAGCACATTTGAACTGTTAAACAATGTAGCCTCTGTGCTGGATAATGGTTTTTACAAAGCCATTGCCGTCGGGGTGGATATGGCCCGCCGCTGGCACAAGAAAAAAGACAAAGAGGACTAATTTTTCTTTCGCACAAAAATCCCCGCAAAAACAGGCGTCATCCTGAAAAGTTGTAATTCAGGATCTCCTCCTTGAAAAGCGGAGATTTTTTATTGCTATATTTAATACACCCAAACCGTCCAATCCGCACCCGATTGCTCTGCCCAGTGTGAGGTTTTCCCTGTATCGCTTTGACATACCTTGTTGGCCAGTGCCGTTAAATCTGCCGTCGGAGTTACGCACCAATGGCGTTTATCTGCCGCATAATAATTTCCGTTTGAAAAATAAATTTGGTTGGAAATTACATCAACACCCCCCGGCGTATAACCGCAATTAACTTTCGGAACTGTAGTTGCTAATGTACATGTTATATCACCAAATACCCTCGTGCTCGTTGCGCCTTCGGTCGTTTCGGAATATACCGGGGGTGTATCAATATCCAACTCATCAAAATTATATGTATAATACCCGTTGGCCAAATAATACACTTCCTCTGCCTCTACCAGCGCTTTGGTCAAACTTTTTACCGTTGCCAACCGCATTCTAAGTACCGCCTTTTGGTATTGCGGTAAGGTAAAGGTCGAGATTCCCGATTACAAATCTCGGGAATGACAGAGAGGCAAATTTGGAAAAAGTGAAGGTAGGCCTTGACTCGTTTTTTTTTTTTTGGTAAATTATACTTAGACATTGGTTGCAAAATATTACTTTTTGACGTAGCTTGCGACGAGTCGCAAGAATACAAAAAGACAGGAGATATTTATGAAAAAAGTAAAAGAGAATAAAAAAGGATGTCATCCCCGAGCGTTTCTATCGGGGATCTCCCTTATTGGTTATACAAATAAGAGAAAAGCGGAATATTCCCGATTACAACCTTCGGCAATGACGACCCTATCTACTAACGGCTTTACACTCATTGAACTACTCGTCGTTGTTTTAATCATCGGCATACTGGCCGCTGTGGCGCTGCCGCAGTACCAAAAAGCTGTATGGAAAAGCAAGTTTGCCGGCTTAAAACTAATGGCAAAAAGTATTGCAAATGCACAAGAAGTATATTATTTGGCAAATGACGCTTATGCCACTACTTTTGACGAATTAGATGTACAACTTCCCGATGGAAAATTAGACACCAGCACCCCCAGCAGATACGAATATAAGTGGGGATACTGTTATTTAGACATTGGCACTTACACCTCTCAAGTCAATTGCGGCAATCAAGATATTCATTTGCTATATCAACAGCGTTTAATTCATTCCTCGCTTCCCGGACAACAAATATGCGTCGCCATTCATACTACAGATGAAAATTCTTTGCAAAGTCAAATTTGTAAAGGAGAAACACCTTCTGCTTCTCCATCAAGCAAAAACACGGAATACGAGTATGTTGCCTATTACTATTAAAAATTGTTTATCGAAAGAAAAACCGCTACTTTTCGTAGCGGTTTTTGCGTAAATTATTCCAACTGAAAAAGCCGTTTAGCGACCAAATAACTTAGCAATATCTTTGGTGCTAAATACCGCCACACACGGCCGTCCGTGCGGACAGTGCATTCCGTCCTTGCATTTTCTCATATTTTCCAAAAGCCCCTCTGCCTCGGCGGCGGAAATCTGGTCATGGGCTTTAATTGCTTTTTTACAAGCCAGTAAAGCCACCATTTTACGTTTCAAATCGTCGTTAGACTTGGACGGATCCCCCACCACCTGCGCCAAAGATTCTATAAACGCTTTCATATCGTCTTCCTTAAAACGCAGCATAGACGGCACCGTACTTACCAAAACCGTACGCGGCGAAAAACGTGCCAGTTCAAAGCCGGCTCCCTTGAGCCATGACGCCCAACTCATCAAGGTTTCCGCGTTGCTGGGAGTCAAATCCACGTGAATTGGGAAAATGAGTTCCTGCACGGTTACTTTACGCGCATCAAACGCCGCCAAATAATGCTCGTACAAAACGCGCTCTTGCGCAGCGTGTTGGTCAATGAGTACCAGCCCGTCCGGATTTTCAAACACGAGATAAGTTTTGTCCAACTGACCTAAGTAATGATACGGCCCGTGCCACCAGGACGGGTCTTTTTTCTCCGGGACCGTCGTTGGAGCTGCCGCGTGAGCAACAGGTTGCGCCGCCGGTGCAAGTTCCGGCGCGGCCTCTTCCGTTTCGCGCAACATAAAAGAGGAACGCGGTGTAAATTCATTTTCCGGCGGTTCAGTACGCAGCGCGCTGGCGTTTTCCGATGCTTTGCTTTCAAACAATCCGGCGAACTCCGCAGACACAGGCGTAATTACCTCACGGTCTAACGAAGGCAGCGGATGAGCCTGCGGCGGTTGGACAGATTGCGCTTTCACTTCCACCGGCACAGCCGCACCGAACACGGTTTCCGCTACCGCTTGCATAATTTCCGAAAACATCTGTCGTTCTTCTGCAAAACGAATATCGCGCTTTTGCGGATGAATATTCACGTCAAAAGAGGCCGGGTCCAACTCCATATAAATAATGAAAGCCGGATGACGGTCCTTGGAACGGACATTTTGATACGCTTTGTAAATGGCCTGTTGTATGGTTTTGCTTTCCACCGGGCGACGGTTGACAAACATAAATTGCAAATCACGTGATGCCACTAATTTTTCCGGCGGGGTAATAAAAATCTGAAGGCCGAGATTTTCAAACCGCTTAAATATAAGCGACGAGCCCACCTCCGGCCCTAAAATTTCTTTGGCACGGGCAATGACCGCTTGCTCGGTATTTTCCGTCTGGGCAGGCAAACGGTATACCTCCCGACCGGAACTAACTACCGTATACGCTACATTCAAATTAGCCAAAGCACTTTCTTCCACTACCTTCAACAAACACGCCCGTTCATAAGAATCACTCTTCAGAAATTTTAACCGGGCGGGTACATTAAAAAATAAATCCTTTATCTCCACCGTCGTTCCACGGATAGCCGGAGCCGGACTTTGGGCGATCACTTTGCCGCCCTCCACTACCAAACGGCTGCCCTCTCCCCCCTCCGTGCAGCTGGTCATTGTCATGCGCGAAACCGCCGCTACTGAATACAAAGCTTCTCCACGGAAACCAAAGGTATGTAATTTGTTTAAATCCTCAAAATGTGTAATTTTGCTGGTAGCGTGGCGCAAAATACTGGCTGATAAATCCGCAGGCGTCATCCCAATGCCGTCATCATTAATGCGGATAAGTTCCCGCCCGCCACCTTCTATACTCACGTGTATAGCGCGCGTCTGGGCGTCTACTGCATTTTCCAATAGTTCCTTAAGCACCCCCGCCGGCCGTTCTATTACTTCCCCAGCCGCAATTTGTCCGGCTGTTTTTTCATCCAGCACGTGAATTTTATTCATTGTCCACCCTCTTTTTCCACTCGGCAATTAATTGCAACGCCCCCATGGGTGTTAATTTATCAGGATCCGTCATTTTAATTTCCTGCACAATCGGTGCGGAAAATAAATCCTTTACCGGGTCCTTCTCTTTGGCAGAAATTTTAGAACCCTTTTTGGCCTCCAGGTCCTTTAACACCTTGCGTGCCCGAATAGTCACCGCCGCTGGAAGTCCGGCAATTTCAGCCACGTGAATTCCGTATGACTGGTCGGCTGCTCCCGGCAAAATACGGTACAGAAAAGCCAGTTTACTTTGCCCCAGTGCGTCTTGGTATTCCTTAGCCTCTACGTGGAAATTTTTAACACTGGGGTATTTATTTTCCAAGTCTATTAATTCAAAATAATGCGTAGCAAACAATACCTTTGCGCCACCTTTGGGCCGGTACAAGTATTCCACAATAGACCACGCAATGGAAATACCGTCAAAGGTAGAAGTGCCACGGCCTACCTCGTCCAACAAAATCAAACTGCGCGGGGTTTGTGAAGCTAAAATATGCGCCGTTTCATTCATTTCCACCATAAAGGTAGAATTCCCGCGCTGCAAAGCATCATGTGCGCCGATACGCGTCATAATTTTATCTATAATTCCGACAAAGGCTTCCTTCGCCGGAACAAAAGAACCGATCTGCGCCATAATTACAATAAGCGCAGTTTGCTTTAAGTATACACTTTTACCGCCCATATTCGGTCCGGTAATAAGCATTAACTGGGTATTACGTCCATCTATGTCTAAATCATTTGGCACAAAGGAACCGGGCGGCAACAAAGACTCTACCACCGGATGCCGTCCTTCTTTATAACACAAGCCCGTTCCATCGCTTACCGTCGGACGGACATAATGATATTTCAGCGCGGCCAACGCTAATGACAAATATACATCCAGTTCTGCTGCAATCTGGGCAAAGGTTTTTAACGGGGTTAATTGCCCGGCCAAGGTTTTGCGCAAAGCATCAAACAGTGCACTTTCCATGCGCAGAATACGGCTGTCCGCATTTAAAATTTTATTTTCTAATTCCTTGAGCTCTTGCGTAATAAAACGCTCGGCATTCGTAAGCGTTTGTTTGCGTGTATAGCTATATGGTACTTTTGTAATTTGGGATTTTGTCACCTCTAAATAATACCCGTAGACGGAATTGTAACCGACTTTCATATTGGTAATGCCTGTCTTTTCCCGTTCGCGGGCACACAATTCCTCTAAGGTTTTATTGCTGCCGTTACGCAGGGCACGCAGCTCATCTAATTCAGCATTATACCCGGTGCGGATAATATCACCATCGGCAATATGCAGAGGTGGCTCCTCATTAATGGCTTCATATAACAGCTGGGCCATCTCTTTGGCAGCCGGGTAAACCGTTTCAAACCGTTCCTGCAAATGCGGCACTATTTGTGCACCATATTTCTCCAGCCAGCGGTGCAACGGCTCGGTATTAAGTAAAGACTGCCGCAAACCGCCCAAATCCCGCGGGGTCGCGCGGCCGGCAGCAGTGCGCGTCATAATGCGTTCTACGTCTGAAATATTTTGCAAAATGGGTGCCAGTCCGCCCAAAGCTTCTTGATTTTGCACAAGGCCTTGCACGCAATCCTGCCGGCGGCGGATTTCCTCCACCGATAACGACGGATGCAAAATCCATTCCCTCAATTTGCGGCTGCCAAAAGAAGTTTTCGTATAGTCTAATAAATCCCATAAACTGCCCTGCCGCCCTCCTTCTTGGCTGCTGACTAACTCCAAAGAATTGACAGCATTTTCGTCCAGTTGTAAATAATCCGTCAAATAACGGTAAGACGGAATAAGTGTATTTTCCGCACCTGGTTCAGTATTAGCTACATACTGCAGAACTTGCTTGGCGCACGCCACTGCCAGCGGTTTACTTTTCCAAACAGACACGGACGGCCAGGCCGCAGGTACTTCTCCACTGGGTTGTAACCGCGGCGTTTCGGTCAACGGCAAACGGGCAGGCAATACAATTTTATGCTGCAACTGCTGCAAGGTATCACCGTCAGCCATAATTTCAGCCGGATTGACAGCAGCTAAAGCACCTGCTAAATTAGTCAAATGTGGATCTGCTTCGTTTTGGGTAGCCCAAAATTCTCCGGTGGAAATATCTACGCACGCCAATCCCCAGCCGGACTTTTCAATTTGCAGTCCGACTAAGAAATTAGATTGGTTGGCATCTAAAATATTATCCTCCAGTACCGTGCCCGGCGTAATTACGCGGATAACCTTACGCTCAAACAATTTGCTTTTACTGTCCGCAGTAGAACTGACTTGTTCGCAAATTCCTATTTTTTTACCTGCTTTTAGCAGACGGCTAATATAGGTAGAAGCTGCGTGGAAAGGAATTCCGCACATCGGAACACCGTGGCGTTGGGTAAGGGTCAAACTTAGCAACGCACTGACCTCGCGGGCCTGTTCGTCAAACATCTCGTAAAAATCACCCAAACGAAAGAAAAGGATAATATCGGGATATTGGCTTTTGATTTCTGCGTATTGTTTCATTAAAGGAGTATCATAACTGTTTGCCATATTGCTATTTTATCAATTTTGGAGAGATGTTTCGGATTTTTTATCTTTAGTTTGCCCTTCCTAACTATGTAGACCGGTAATTTTTTATTTCCGTCTGAAATTTTCTGTTCAAGAATAAACTGGCTAATCCCTTTACTATAGAATAAGGAGCTAATTTTCCGCTCTCTTGCCTAAGGGACATATCGCTACACCGTCTAAATATTGGCAAACAAATAAGACATCTTGCTTTTTTTTTGCTATAATAAATAAGGAAACAGATTAAACGCCGTCATAAAAACCGTTTTTGTTTTGTTCGGTAGGGTGGCTGAGTGGTCAAAAGCAACGGTCTGTAAAACCGTCGGGCTACGCCCTACATAGGTTCGAATCCTATCCCTACCAAAATTTGAAACCCGCCCTCGTGGCGGGTTTTGAATTTTAGTATAAGAAGCGGCATAAACTGCTTTATGCCGCGAGGATTCGAAAGGCGCAGCGATGTTTTTGTTTGAGGTGCAAAGCACCGAAAGGCAAAAACCGCGAGCCCGGCCTGCAGGAAAATTCCGTCAGGAATTTTACCGGAAGGCGAATCCTATTCCTACCAAAAAATATAACCCCGCATCTGCGGGGTTTATTTTTTAATAGAGAGACCATACCAACTGCTTGGTATTGCATTAGAATGAGAAAACCAACACCTGATGCGAATTTAAATGTGGACCTAACAAAAACGAAAGGCAAGTATGGTACAGCGGGGCCGCTAAGCTACACACATTTTTCGCCTTTTTTAAAAATAGAACAAAATATAGAACTTTTTATGCTATAATAAGAAATATGAAACAATTACACCCTAAACAAACCGAGCTACTGGAGCTCTTAAAAAATAATATTTCCGACCCGCTGACCTTGCAGGAATTAGCGGACCGCTTGGGCGTATCTAGCAAGAGCGTGGCGTTTCATCACCTCAAGCAATTGGAGAATAAAGGCTATTTGAAACGCAATCCGGAAAATCCGCGCGATTACATTTTACTTAAAGATCCGGAGCGCAATGTCGTCTACCTGCCGATGTACGGCCAGGCCAAATGTGGCCCCGAAGGCACGCTGCTTTCCGGTGCGCCCACACGCGTGGTGCCAGTGGATCCAAGTATGATTTATTTCCCGGCGTGTAAAGGGTTTATGGTGGAAGCTAAAGGCGACTCTATGGAAAACATCATTGCCCCGCGCGATTGGCTGATTGTGGAAAAAAACCGCTGCCCGCGCCAGCGCGATATTGTGGTATGCGTTAACCAAGGCGAGGTAATGGTCAAACGTTTCAGTCAAGACGGAGAGAACATTATTTTGGAATCGCAAAATAAAAAATACTCCCCCATTGTGGCAGACCGGCACAGTTTTCATGTAGAAGGCATTGTGCGCAGCATCATCAAACGCAATTTCTAGCGGTCTGCTAGGATAATAAGAAACCCACCCCGCAGTTTTGTAAAAACTGCGGGGATTTTTTCTGATTTTGGAAAAAGTGAAGGTAGGCCTTGACTCGTTTTTTTTTTTTGGTAAATTATACTTAGGCGTTTATTGCAAAATACTATCTTTAACTTAGCTTGCGATAAGTCGCAAGGTCACAAAAAGACATAGGAGAGGATATGAAAGAAATAAAAAATAAAATCATAAATAAGGGCCATCCTGAGAAGCCGTTACTCAGGAGCTCCAACTTCCTGGGCCGTTGCTTTTTTGACACAACAGCACAAAAGCGGAAGACCCTGAATAACAACACTTCAGGGTGGTCTTCTTTTTTAGGTGCCAAGGCATTCACACTGATTGAATTACTCGTCGTCGTTTTAATCATCGGCATATTATCTGCCGTCGCGCTGCCACAATACCGAAAGGCTGTGATGAAGACAAGATTTGCCACTATGAAAAATATAGCCCATGCTTTGGTAAATGCCCAAGAAGTTTATTATTTGGCAAACAATGAATATGCCACTTCTATGGCAGATTTAGGTTTGTGCGAACCTGACCCAGAAAACGAAAATAAATGTTCCTATAACTGGGGAGATTGTTCGCTACATCCCGGCACATATAATAGTGTGGTATGTTACAACGATATGATTGATATGGGATATCAAATATACTACCAACATTCTAATGTGCTCCAAGGAAAAAGATATTGCTATAACCAGACTGATTTATCCGGGATTCAGCAACAAGTTTGTAAATCGGAAACAGGCAAAAATGCCTACTTATCCTCTTCTCCGGGTTTTTGGCAATATTAAACAGAAAATTATTTCTTTTTCCCTTGTTTCTGCAGGAAAGCGTGTAACTTGTCTAAGGTTTCGTGGCTGACGGTATGCTCCATTTTGCACGCATCAATGTCCGCTGTCTTGGCACGCACGCCGAGCACATCGGTTAGAAAAGAACTTAAAATCACATGGCGCGCTTTTACATCCGTTGCGGCGCGGCGGCCCTTGGCCGTCAGTTTTACCCCTTGGTACGGCTCGTGCTTGAGATAACCTTTCTCCGCCAACACGCGCAAGGCACCCGTTACACTGGGAGTTTTCACACCGAGCAAATCACGCACGTCGGTCACGCGCGCCAGGCCAGCCTTATCCTCAGCCACCATAATGGCTTCTAAATAGTCTTCCATATTAGAACTTAATTTCGGCATAAGCCCCCCATTTGTAAGTTTACCTAACTTTATATTAACATATTGTAGTGCTTTTGCACATCCATTTATTAATTTGCAAACGGTATATTTGTTGCTATAATAAAGAAAAGAGAATAGGAGGCATTATGGATACCAACCAATATGTTTCGCAATTTTTAAACCGCGTAGCCAAACGCGATCCCGCCCAAAAAGTTTTCCAACAAGCCGTCAAAGAAGTAGTAAGCAGCTTAACTCCTGTTTTAGAACAAAATCCAAAATATATTAAAGAAAAAATTTTAGACCGCATTGTAGAGCCGGAGCGCATTATCAGTTTTCGCGTGCCGTGGCGCGATGACCAAGGCGAAATTCAGATTAACCGCGGTTTTCGTGTTCAGTACAACAGTGCACTCGGCCCGTACAAGGGCGGTATCCGTTTTCATGAAACCGTGACAGCAGACTCACTAAAATTTTTGGCTTTTGAACAGACGTTTAAAAATTCGCTAACTACTCTGCCGCTCGGCGGAGGAAAGGGCGGATCGGATTTTGACACCCGTGGCAAAAGCGACCAAGAGGTAATGCGTTTCTGCCATTCCTTTATTAATGAGCTCTACCACCACATCGGCTATCATACCGATATTCCCGCCGGAGATTTGGGCTGCGGGGCGCGCGAAATTGGCTATATGTTCGGCCAGTACAAGAAATTGACCAATGATTTCACCGGGGCCTTTACCGGTAAGAAACCCAACTGGGGCGGCAGCTTGCTCCGGCCACAAGCCACCGGGTATGGCGTAGCATATTTTGCGCAAAATATGTTAGCCACTCGCCAGGACGGTCTGAAAGGAAAAACCGCTATCGTTTCCGGCGCAGGAAACGTGGGTATCTATGCTATTGAAAAATTGACCCAACTGGGTGCCAAAGTGGTAGGTTGTATGGATTATGACGGCAGTATTTACGACAAAGACGGTATTGATGCCGAAAAGTTAGCTTTTCTAAAAGATTTAGTCTTTGTTCGGCGTGGCAGTTTGAAAGAATACGCCACAAAGTTTCCGCACGCGCAGTTCCGCTCCGGTCAAAAAACGTGGGATATCCCGTGCCAAATTGCCTGTCCGACCGCGTGTGAAAACGAACTGCACACCGATGACGCAAAAACACTGGTTAAAAACGGTTGCATTTGTTTAACAGAGGGATCCAATATGCCATGTACGCCAGGCGCGATTGAAGTCTTTCAACAGGCAGACATCTTGTATTCTCCGGGCAAAGCCTCCAACGCCGGCGGCGTAGCGGTATCAGGCCTGGAGATGACACAAAATAGTATGCGCATTTATTGGTCCGCCGAAGAAGTAGACCAGTACTTACAAAAAATTATGCGCGATATTCATAACAATTGCCTTTCTGCCGCTGAACAATTCGGAATGAAAGGTAATTATATGGCGGGTGCCAATATCGCGGGCTTTATCAAAGTGGCCGATGCAATGATTGACCAAGGGCTTGTATAATTAAAACGAATGTAAAAACCCCCGGCCTAATTAAGACCGGGGGTTTTTATTGCTCTGCAAAACTTATTTCTTTTCATTCACTTGATTAATGATAACGGAAATAGCTCCGTCACTTGCCACATTACAAGCTGTTCCAAAGCTATCCATGGATACATAAAGCACAATCATCAGCGCTAACAACTGTTCATTAAATCCAAACACTTCCTGCAACACTCCAACGGAAGCCATAATCGCACCGCCTGGAATACCTGGCCCAGCCATAATCGCCACCCCTAACATACAAATAAAACCAAGCATCAAATGCCAGGTGGCGACATTTCCGTTGGTTAACCACAAAATGGCTACCGTACAACCCACAATTTTTACCATACTCCCCGGCATATGAATGCTGGAACATAAAGGCACCGTAAACCCGGCAACACTTTCCTGCACTCCCATCGCCTGCACTTGCCGATAAGTAACCGGAATAGTTGCCGCAGAGGAGGCCGTTCCTAAACCAGTTAAATAAGCAGGGAACATTGCTTTCAACATTTCCCAAGGTTTTTTATCAACCATTAATCCGGCAATAGTAAATTGAATCAACAAGACCAACAAGGTCAGTCCAAATAAAAAGACCACCACTTTTGAAAACACCACCAATACGCTAGCCACTTGCCCGTTGACCGTCATATTCATAAACACCCCCAACACATACACCGGCAACAAGGGGATAATGATAGAAAACAATATCTTATATACAATAGTTCGTATCTCAAGCAGCAAATTCTTTAGACTCTGTCCTTGTATATGAGATATCCCTAATCCCAATACTAGTGCCAATACCAAGGACGTAGTTACATCCATCATCGGCTTCATCGGAATGGTAAAATACGGCAATAATTCCTGTGGGGCACTTAATGCGGCCACGGATGCAGAACTGATATGCAGAATATGAGGATAAGACAAAAGAGCTGCTCCATATGCAAATATCCCTGCCAAAATCATAGACACATACGATAAGGCCACTGTATAAATCACTAAGCGGCCCGTTCCTTTGCCCGATTCAGCAATACCCGGCGCCACTAAACCGACAATTAACAACGGCACCATAAATTCTAAGAATTGGCTGAATATACTATTGAACGTTAAGAAAAAACGAATTAGCCAATGAGGTAAATACCATCCGCCAATCACACCAAATGCCATGGCGAAAAGTACCCATACTAATAACTCAGACGTAGCCGGACCTTGTTTCATCGCTCCTCTCCTGGTAATAATATTCTTTATTATAGCATTATCCTTTCCCTTTGGTATCAACTTTTTGGTAGAATAAGGTATGCGCGTAATTATTAACATTGACGGCGGCAGCCGCGGCAATCCCGGTCCGGGGGCCTCGGCGTATGTCATTAAAAATACCGACGGAAAAATTTTAGCACAAGAGGGCCATTTTCTCCCCCACTGCACGAATAACCAGGCCGAATATACGGCGCTGCGGTTGGCACTGATTAAGTCGGCCGAGTTAGGTGCAAAAGAATTGGAAATTATTTCCGATTCTTTGCTGCTGGTCAAACAATATCTGGGCGAGTATAAAATTAAAAATGCAGATTTGGCCGTACGTATGGCAGAAATCCGCCAACTGGCACAGCCGTTTCAAATTCATATCCGTCATGTATTGCGCCATTTGAATACGGAGCCGGACGCACTGGCCAATAAAGCTATGGATTTAAAACAATCGGTAGGATATAATCCCATTGAAAATTTAAACCCGCAAGTGACGCCGGATTTAACCGTAAACGGCGTGGAAGTAAAACCCGTTATACGTAGCAACAAAAAAACAAACAAAGCCAGCCATCAGCCGTCTTTGTTTGACTGACAATTTGACATCCCGGAGAACCGCTGTCTGTGCATAGCAGGCAGAGGAACTTCCGGACTCCACAGGGTAGCGTGCCGCCTGAAAGGGCGGGCCGGGCGGCGTCAAAACCGCACGGACGGAAAGTGCCACAGAAAACATACCGCCTTCGGGTAAGGGTGAAAAGGTGCGGTAAGAGCGCACCGCGCACAAGGTAACGCGTGCGGCAGGGCAAACCCCGCGCGGAGCAAGGCCAAGCCGGTCCACAGGTGTCCCGCCTTCGTGACCAAGTAGGCCGCTTAGAGTAATGGTTCTCACGGGCGCAAGTCCGACAGAATCCGGGGTATGGGATGTCAACTCTTTGGTTTTTATGGTAATGCGTACTTGCGATAGTTATCAGTCGCGTCAACTTCCGTCCCGTTCATAATCTTTACACAATAATCCCCGGCATTCAGATCTGTTGAAAAAAGAATGCCGCGTTTGGTTCTTTCCGCACAATGAATAACCCCTTGTATTTGCGGCTCCTCCGGATTAACTACTGACATGACAAATCCAGCTCCTTGATATTTTCCGTTTAGACGTCCCATCATCAAGACTAAATTTCCGTCAGCCGCATGATATAGTTGCAACGACCATTCCCCATCTGATTTGGTATCTTGCTCATAATTATCACCGACGGTAGACCATTTTTCACTTCCAGTCCAAGGTACTTGAAAACCCATATCCGCAAAGCTGTTCGGATATTCCCCGTTTGCCAAATAATAAACTGCTGCGTGCTGATAAGCCGATTTGAGCAAAGTAAGCGCTTGGGTTGCTTTTGCTTTTTCTACCGCTTTATTATACTGTGGTAAAGCAATGGCCGATAGTATACCAATAATTAAAACAACTACTAACAACTCTATGAGCGTAAATGCGCAACTTTCTATAAGGTCTCCTTTTGTTTTGATGTCTGACACTAAAAATCGTACCAAAAAAAAAAAACAAGTCAAGGAAAATATTTGGGTTCAGGCACATTTAAGACTCAAAGAACCAACGGAAAAGACCAATCAAACAGGCGTCCAACCAAACATAAAAAGCGGCATTAAGCCGCCCTGTGTGTAAAAAGGGAACACTTATAGATAGGGTTTAATGGTTTTTTCTACTTTTTCCGCCACCAGTTTGTACCCAGCAGCATTGGGATGAATTTGATCAGACATCAGTTCACGCTTGCCAAAAATACCGTCCAAAATCCCCGGTACAAAAACAGCTCCTTTCTCTTGCGCAATTTTTTTGTATGCCTTGCTGTAGCGTCCCATCAAACTGCTACCACCCGTATCTACAAGCACAGCTACCGCGCCAGCCGCTTGCACCGCATCCGTCATTTGGGCCATAGCTGCCACTGTTTGTTCAAACGGCACGCGTTGCATTAAATCGTTTCCGCCAAATTCCAACAGTACCATATAGGGATTTTCGTCCAACACTTCTTGTATACGCCCGGCCGCGTGGACAGCCGTTTCGCCGTTGCGCCCCAAATTAATAACCGGACGCTGCAGGGCCGTCTCCAACAAAGCCGGATAACTCTGCGTCCGGCCCGCCCCTTTGCCATAACTGAGACTGTCTCCAAACACTACAATGTTCCAGCGGGAATTACCTATGTTTTTAACCGCAGGTTTTGCCGGAGGCAAGAAATACCATATTACCCCAACCAGCACGAGAAACCAAAGGATCTTTTTCATATTTTTATTGTAGCAAATAAGGTCGTTCCTGCCGAAAAAGATTTGACTTTTTCAGCCAGTCTGCTAAAATAGAGATATGAGCAAAAAAATAACTGCCGAACAAATTAAGGCGCTAGCCCAAGCGGCTATTACTGCTAAAAAAAATTCTTATTCGCCTTATTCCCACTTCAAGGTGGGGGCCGCTGCCCTGACTGCAGATGGGAGTATCTACAGTGGAACCAATATTGAAAACGTCTCGTTCGGGCTGACTATTTGTGCCGAACGATGCGCAATTTTTAATGCCGTCTGCCAAGGTCACCGCAGGATTTTGGCACTAGCTTTGTGCACGGACCCCATTAAAGGACAATCTTTCGGCACACCGTGCGGTGCCTGCCGTCAAGTGATGAGCGAATTAATGGATGCACAAGCCCCGGTTATTTTGGTGTCTGAAAAGAAAAAAGGTGCTTTTGAGGTGTATCAAAAGCCCTTAAAAAATTTTATGCCGTATACGTTTAGTAAATTTTGATAAAACGCGGTTTATACCGCGTTTTTTAGGAGTCTTATGACCACTACTACTTACAAAAACCTACCGGCTGTTACACTAGAAAACGAAGCACTCGTGCTTACTTTTTTGCCGACCTACGGCTGCAAAATGGCAAGCCTATTAAAAAAGGATACCCAACGCGAATTTCTGTTCCAAAGCTCCCAAAATTCGCTCACGCCTCCACCGTACGGAGCCGCTTTTTCCGCCTATGACTCCAGTGGATTTGATGAGGTATTTCCGTCTATTGATGCGTGTCCTTATCCGTTTGGTAAGTATGCTGGAACAGCTATTCCTGACCATGGAGAAGTGTGGGCCTTGTCTTGGAAACATAATCTGCACGCGGACGGTTTGGGGCTGACGGCTTGGACACAAAGTCCGGTCTTACCTTATAAATTTATACGGGAAATTGCACTGCACGGAACGGAAATCCGTATGCACTATACCGTGGAAAATCTAGCGGAGGAGCCGTTTGAATTTATTTGGACACCGCATTGTCTGCTGGCTTGTTCGCCGCATACGGTGTTGGTTACACCTGAAAATTTAACGGAAATTATCACAGTAGAGCATTCCACCCAAACCCTCGGTCCGTGGGGCACACGCCATACTTATCCCATAACTACTAGCATTACCGGACAAAAAATAAATTTGGCACATACCCAACCTGTCTCAGCAAAAAATTGTGAAAAATTTTATTTCACACACAAAAACAGACAAGGCTGGTGCGGCATCAAACACACCGATAATGGCGATAGTTTAACTTACCGCTACGATGCAGACAAGGTTCCATATTTAGCCGTTTGGAAAACACAAGGCGGTTACCGCGGTGATTACAACCTTGCATTAGAACCGTGCACCGGGGAATGGGATGATTTGTATGTAGCACACAAAATCCGCCGCGCGGCTGTTTGCTCGCCGCACGCAAAATATGAATGGAACTTTACCATGATAGTCAGCCAGGAGAATTAATATGAATACCCAAGAACTCAAACAAAAATTTACTGAAGTATTTCAAACCTCTGCCGCACAGCGCGTGTTTGCCTCGCCGGGGCGTGTCAATTTAATCGGAGAACATACCGATTACAACGGCGGACACGTGTTTCCTTGCGCTTTGTCTTTTAACACCTATGCTGCATTGGCTCCGCGTACAGATCGCCGCATCCGTTTGTATTCCGCCAACTTTGGCGATGTAGGAATAATTGAAACAGATTTGGACCATATTACCTACGACAAAAAACAAAACTGGGCCAATTACCCGCTAGGAGTTTTATCAATACTGCTCAAACGCGAATATCCCATTACCAACGGCTTTGACATTTTGTTTTGGGGAGATATCCCGCAAGGGGCAGGGCTTTCCTCGTCGGCCTCTATTGAATTGGTAACCGCTACTGCGTTAAATACCGTTTTTGATTTACGTATTCCGATATTTGAACTGGCCAAAATCGGACAGGAAGCAGAAAACAAATTCGTCGGTATGAATTGCGGTATTATGGACCAGTTTGCCTCTGCAAAGGGTAAAAAAGACTATGCTATTTTGCTGGACTGCAATACCTTGCAATATCAATATGCTCCGCTAAAATTAGACGGGGTATCTATTGTATTATGCAACACCAATAAGCCGCATAATCTCATTGAATCCAAATACAACGAGCGCCGTGCCCAAAGCGAGCAGGCACTAAAAGATTTGCAGAGCGGATTAACTATTCATGCTTTGGGCGAATTAACCGAAAAAGAATTTGATAAAAATGCACACCTGATAAAGGACCCCGTCTGCCGCAAACGCGCTAAGCACGCGGTATATGAAAACCAGCGTACCTTGCGCGCAGTAGAATCCTTGGAAGCAAAAGATTTGTCAACCTTTGGCAAACTGATGAACGCCTCTCACGTATCTTTGCGCGACGATTACGAAGTGACCGGAAAAGAATTGGACGCCATGGCCGAAGCTGCGTGGAAACAGCCCGGCGTGTTGGGGGCGCGGATGACAGGTGGCGGTTTTGGCGGCTGTGTAGTCGCTTTAGTACAGAATGACGCTATTGAAGCTTTCAAGAAAAACGTGGCCACTTTATACCAAGCAGCCACAGGTTACACACCCGATTTTTACATTGCTCAAGCAGGAGCGGGTGCACGCGAAATTAAGGAATAATTATGACAAATATTAACCAAGCCATTGATCAACTCATTGCCTACGGTCTGCACCACGGGCTAATAGAAAAGCAGGATAAAATTTGGGCTATTAATGAACTGCTCGCCGTACTGCATTTAACCGCTTATACCCCCTCCGGTGCAAAATTTAAAAAGGTTACCCACGCAGCTGACGTACTCAAACCGATTTGCGACTGGGCTGCCGACCAGGGACTTATTTCGCCCGATACCGTCACACAACGGGATTTGTTTGACACCCGGCTGATGAATGTATTTGCTGCCAAACCGTCGGAAGTTATCAGCGAATTTGCCGTCCTGTATAAAACGCAAGGCCCGCAAGCCGCCACCGATAAATTTTACCACGATGCCCGCGCACTTAATTACATTCGCACGGACCGCGTGGCCAAAAATATAATTTGGAAAGCGGTCACACCGTATGGTCAGCTGGATATTACCATCAATATGTCCAAGCCGGAAAAGGACCCGCGCGATATTGCCGCGGCCTTGCAAAGCAAATCTGCGGGATATCCGCTATGCCTTTTGTGCAAAGAAAATGAAGGATACGCCGGGCACGCAGGACACCCCGCACGCCAAAATATCCGCCTTATTCCACTGGATTTAATAAAGGATGGACGCCCGTGGTATTTGCAATACTCTCCATACGTATACTACAACGAGCACTGTATTTGCTTATCTGGAGCCCACGAGCCGATGAAACTCACGCGCAAGAGTTTTGAGAGACTGCTTAATTTTGTAGAAATATTGCCGCATTATTTTATCGGTTCTAATGCAGATTTGCCCATTGTAGGCGGGTCTATTTTAACGCATGACCATTTCCAAGGAGGACGCTATACGTTTGCTATGGAAAAAGCCCCGGTAGAACGCACTTTTAAGATGAAAAAATTTCCACATATAAAGGCTGGCATTGTGCGTTGGCCAATGAGTGTCCTCCGTTTGACTGGCAGCAAAAAAGATTTAATTGCTGCCGCAGATTACATCCTCAAGAAGTGGCGTACTTACAGCGACCCGTCAGCCGACATTATAGCTTACACAGGGAAAACCCCGCATAATACTGTTACACCCATTGCCCGGCGGCGCGGCAAACTGTTTGAAATAGATTTGGCCTTGCGCAATAACCGTACGTCCAAAGAATTTCCAATGGGCCTTTTCCATCCGCACGCCGAGGTACACCATATCAAAAAGGAAAATATCGGACTCATTGAGGTGATGGGACTGGCGGTATTGCCGGCACGCTTAGCAGGCGAACTGGCGGCATTGGAACCGCTTTTAATAAAAGCTGATTTGAAGGCAATACAAAAAGACCCCGTACTTGGCAAACACGCCGCATGGGCTGAAAAGCTGCTGACGCGTTATACTTTTACACCTAAAAATGCAAAGAAAATCCTACAAAAAGAGGTGGGCAATGTATTTGCCAAGGTACTTGAATATGCAGGTGTTTTTAAACGCACCCCAGGCGGACAGGCTGCTTTTGATAAATTTCTGAAAAAACTGTAAACACTGCTTGTAAGGTTCCCCACCGACACATTGGTGGGGAGCTTTTTCTTTTTTCTAATCTGATTAAAACCTTCGGAAAGGAAATTATTTTCTTACGGAATATATTCTCATAGCCCTACTGTAGAAGGCTTAAGCGGAATACGGAACCAAAAAGTAGAGCCTTGTCCAATACCCGCACTAGAGACACTAATTTCACCGTTGTGTGCGTTAACAATCTCCTGCGCAATGGCCAAGCCCAATCCCCAACCCTGTTTGCGGGCAGCACGATCATTATCTGACTGGTGAAATTTCTGAAAAATTTTAACCTGTTCATTATGTACGATACCGGGCCCTTCATCTTGCAAGTAGCAAATTAAAAAGCCTTCCTCTACAAAGTACCGGATAGAAATCCGTCCGCCCTGCGGAGAAAACTTAATAGCATTACCCAGCAAATTATTAAGCACTTGCGAAATGCGGAAACGGTCCGCATATACCATTACATCTGTGGGATATCCGTATTTGACTAAAAAAATACCTTTTTTTTGCGCATTGACCAGTTGCAAGGCATACACATCATCTAATAACTGGTTAAAATTAAATTCCTTGAAATCCATATTGAATTTACCGGATTCAATCATAGAAATATCCATTAGATCTGCCATCAGCTGGTTCATATTATCAGTAGCTTTTAAAATATTATTCAAGGCTATCTGGTCATTATTGCCACCTTCTTTAGGATTGTCCATCATCAGCACAGATGTAAATCCCTGGATGGAAGTAAGCGGTTGGCGTAAATCGTGCGCTACAATAGACATAAATTTAGAGCGGATTTCACTTAAGCGGCTAAGTTCTTGGTTAGACAGTTTCAACTTCTCTACCATCCCTTCCAACATATTTACTTTACCGGATAGCTGCATCTGCAAGGTAGCAATTTGCTGCTGATAATTATGTTCAGCTTTCATCACAGCACGTTTCATTTTACGCATGGAAAAACGCCGTGCAATCCAATACGTTAACATCACCAACAGTATTGTTAAGGAAGTGTAATAAATCGGATATCTGAGTTCTTTAAGGTATTCAATCATATATGTATTATAGCTATTTTAGGGGCCGTTTTAATACTGTTTCCAAAATACCGCGTGCAAAAGCACCTTCGCGCAGTAAAGTAGGCGTATCCGTTAAGTCCACTACCGTGGAAGACAACAGGGATAAAATCCCCCCTGTCAAAATATATTCCACCTGATGATTACAAAAAGCAAGTAATTCCGCTTCCGCGGTAATTACCGGCTGGCCATGTATATTGGCGCTAGTACAGGCAAGCGGGCCAGACAAAGCTAACAAACGCAACAGCCTTGGATAATTTGGCACGCGCAAACCCAATCCGGAAAAACCGCGGCACAAATTCCTCCCAGATTGACTGGGAGGCAAGATCATAGTTAGGGCACCCGGCCAACAGGTATGTGCCAATGCAGAGGCAGACTCGTTCCATTGGACAAGTTGGCGCGCTCTTTGTACCGAATCTACTAAAATTTGCAACGGCATATTGACCGGACGACATTTCAATTCGTAAATACGTTCAATTGCTTTATCTGCAAAAGCATCCGCAGCCAGGCCGTACACCGTATCGGTCGCTACGGCTACCACCGCACCGTTTTTTAGCGCGGCAGCCACTTGTGCTAATTGCCCCTGCGTCATTTCATGAATAGGGAAAATCTGCGTTTTCATTTGCTTTCTCCTGCCCTGTTTCCGGTAAACCGATTACAAGGACAAATTCCCCTTGCACTTTTTTACGCTTCGCTAAATCCTCCGCCACAGTGGCAACCGTACCCCGTAGCCATTCCTCGTATATTTTAGAAATTTCGCGCGCTGCTACAACCGGGGTTTGCTTGCCTAATGTGTTCGAAATTAATTTCAATAATTTAATCACACGAAACGGCGATTCGTATACAATAACCGGGTGTTTTTGGCTATATGCTGCTGCTAACAATTTAGCCGCTTTACCAGATTTGCGCGGTAAAAATCCCAAAAAAGTAAACGCGCCGCCTGTAAATCCTGCACCAGCTAGAGCACACGCTGCCGCACTGGGTCCCGGCAGCGAAGTAACAGGAACCTGCGCCCGGACCGCTTCGCGTACCAGTTTCCAACCGGGATCGGAAATACACGGCGTTCCGCAATCGGACACTAGCGCACAATTTTTCCCCTGGCGCAATAACTCCAAACAACGCTTTACGGAAGAAACATCATTTTCATTATAACGCACAGTGGGCTTGGAAATACCAAAATGCGTCAATAAAATTTGTGTACGGCGAGTATCCTCGCACAAAATAAAATCAACCGTTTTGAGCGTATCCAGTGCACGTAGAGTGATGTCCTGCAAATTTCCCAGTGGGGTTGGTACAATGGCTAACATAAAACTAGTATATAAAATTGTATAGCCAAACCTGCAAATTTAATAGTCAAATCCGTCTAAAAATGCTATTCTTATTGATATAGACCAAACGAGGTGCATTATGCTGAACAAAGAAATTGTACTGTTGGCAGCGCGTTACGCAGCCGATAAAAAGGCCGAGAATATCAAGGTGTTGGATTTGCAGGGGCTTTCCTCTCTTTGTGAATATATTGTACTAGCCACTGTTACTTCCAAACCACATTTGGAAGCGGTAGAGGATGAAATCAGTACCCAATTGAAAAAAATCGGCGTTTATAAAGCTAACCGCGACGGGGCTGACAGTATGATTTGGCGTGTATCAGACTATGGCGCCTTTTTGGTACACTTGATGACTGCGGAAGCCCGCGAATTTTATGCGTTGGATAAAATTTTTAGTTTTGGAAAAGAATTAGATTACACCAAGAAACCGACCAAAAAGGCCGCTACTAAAAAAATGCCAGCCCGCAAAACAGCTAAAACAAAAGTTATTAAAAAAGCAGCTCCTAAAAAAACTGCTACCAAGAAAACGGCCGCCAAAAAGACGGTAAAAAAATCTACTAAATAAAGGAATAAAAAGCAATGTTTGAACATCTCCAAAAAGATATTGAATTGAAACTCTCCAATTCTCCGGTTTTTCAAGGAACCGCTTTACCTGCAGTGGAGTTTTCCCCTGCGCCGGAACATACAGGCGCGGATTTGTCTTTAAGTTGGGCTATGGCAGCTGCAAAAGTACTGCATAAAAATCCGTTGGAAATTGCCAAAGCGGCCGCTGTGTTACTACGCGAAGTAAACGGTATTGCTGAAGCCCAAGCTGCCGCACCCGGGTTTATCAATCTGAAGTTGGAGGACGCATTCATCACGGCAGCCGCGTTGGACCGTCGCATTAAACGCAGTGACGCCTCGTATGGTTCTAAACATAAAATTCTAATCGAATTTGTCTCTGCTAATCCAACGGGGCCTCTGCACATGGCCTCCGGACGCGGAGCAGCACTTGGTGATAGCCTGGTACGCATTTACCGTGCACTGGGGTATTCCTGTGACAGCGAGTACTACGTAAATGACGCAGGAAACCAGGCGCAAATGCTAGCGCAGTCTCTCAAAGCGCGTATTGAAGGAAAAGAACCGCCGGAAAACGGCTATCACGGCTCTTATTTGATTGACATGGCTAAAATTGCCCCCAAAGATTTGAAAGAGCAAGAATATGGCAACTGGGCCATGGAGTACTTAATTAAAACCCACCAAGAGGATATGAACGCTTTCCATGTGCAGTTTACACGTTGGTTTCGCGAATCAGAACTGCATAAAACCAGAGCGGTACAAAAGGCGCTCCAATCTTTAGAGGAAAACGGTTACGCTTATAAAAAAGATGATGCCGTTTGGTTTGGCTCTACCCAGGACAAGGAAGCCAAAGATGATAAAGACCGTGTTTTGGTACGCACTGACGGGCGTCCCACTTATTTCCTGGCCGATATTGCCTATCATAAAAATAAGTATGACCGCGGATACAACCAATTAATAGATATTCTAGGTGCCGACCACCACGGTTACGTTCCCCGTATGAAAGCGGCAGTACACGCTCTAGGCAAAGAGGAAAAATCTTTTGTACCCATTATTCATCAGTTGGTGCATTTGCTAGACAACGGAGAACAGGTCAAAATGTCCAAACGCGCAGGTAAGTTTATCACCTTGCGTGAGTTAGTAGACGAAGTGGGAGCCGATGCGTGCCGTTTCTTTTTTGCCAGCCGCACCCCCAATGCCCAAATGACCTTTGATATTCAATTGGCCAAAAAACAATCCAACGAAAACCCCGTTTTCTATGTGCAATACGTACACGCGCGTATTCATTCCATTTTTTCGGCGGCTGCCGAAAAAGGCTTGGAGCCAGGCGATATTATAACCCCTCTTTCCTCCCAAGAACGCGCCCTGCTGCTCAAACTGGTTTGGTTTAAACCCGTTTTGCAAAACTGCTTACGCGATTTAAGCCCGCACCATTTACCCACATACCTTATGGAACTGGCTGGTTTATTTCACTCATTTTACGATACGTGCCGTGTCCTGGATGAAAATAACTTGCCATTGACGCGCTCCCGTTTGTTGATTTGCCAACGGGTGGCAGAACGCATCCGCAAAGGACTTGAATTTTTAGGCGTTAGTGCACCGGAAAAAATGTAAGCACTTACGCTTCATCGTATAGTTAAATACAAATCTCTTTGTACTGGCGCAAAGAGATTTGCTGTTTCGTTACAAAAAGGAGAGAAAATGAAGAAACTTATTTCAGGGTTATGTTTGTTCGGCTTATGTACCTTAGCCGCTTATGCCACTCCCGCAGAGGAAGCCTATCAAAAAGGAGATTTTTCCAAAGCATTAACAGAGTACCAACAAGAAATCAAAACCGCTACCGGTGATAAATTATACAAAGCTCAACTGCGTGTTATAGGCAGCCAATATATGTTGGGGGAATATATGAATGCAGCCAAAACAGCTTTTTCTACTCCGCTGCCTAAAGACCCGCTGTGGAAGGCACGTTTTTTGCTTTACCGTATTCACGCAGCTCAAAGCGTAACGAATATGTACTGGCCGGCTTTGTCCTCTGCCGATGAAGAAAAAGGCGAATTTGAACAATTAAGCCAAGCCCAATGGAAGGATAAAATAAATGAAAGTTTTGAAACCTTGTGGACCTTACGTTCGTATTTAATTTATGTTCCTATTACAAACGAAACGCTTATCATAGATACAAAAGATACAGATACCCGGGCCATTCCCACGTTATTTGATTTTGTCGTTTCAGAATGGAAGAACTACTTAACCTTACCATCTGAAAAGCCGCTGCGCGCTGCAGAGGTAATCACCGCCGACTACAAAGCTACAGATACCAAAAACTTAGACTTAGAAAAATTACTTTATGTACTAACACAAGCTGCCAATTTGGGCGGCACTAACCGCGCTAACGCCCGTTTGATTTGGGAAGCAGACCGCATTTTGCTGCCTTTTCAACATCAAGCGGGCTTCACGTTCTCTAATGTTGCCAAACAGCGCACCGATGCCATTGCATTATTGCAAATGCTTGCAGATTACGCAGGAGTCAAACAGAAGGCGTGGTTTAATCGCCTTTTTCGCTCGGACAAAGCAGACTATGGCCGGGCATACGCTGCTTATCAGGCTGCTAGAATGCTAGATCAAGATAAAGAATATGAGCAGGCTGTTAAAGTATGTGAATGGGCGACTACTAATTTGGAAAACAGCTACTACACGAACCTATGTAAAAATTTGGCCGCAGATATCCGCAAGCCCGTTTTAAACGTAAAATCGGCTCCGTACACACAAGACCCGGCCCAAACGCAGTTAACCGTTTCTGTCCGAAACATTCCCAATGTATACGTACGTATTTACAAACTCAGTGAAGCAGATTTGTTACATTTAAGCAGAGAGAAAAAACCTACTTCGTGGAATTACCTAACTCATGTGCAAAATGATGACATTTCAGCACTCTTGGACAAAACTCCAATAAGCAAACTGGTCAAACCTGTGTCATATAAAAAGCCTTATGACTTTTCTACTGAACAGATCAATTTGCCGCCGCTGCAGCCCAGCTTTTACGCGGTGGCCTTCTCTTACAATAGTACCTTTAATCCTCAGAAAGAGCCCGTCTCCGTCATTGTACTCAATGCTACCGAGCTGGCTTTATTTGTGACAAGCGGTATTGAAGATGACCCGGCCAAGTACCATACTCCCCAAAACACCACTCTGACCCCCAATATATTCCGCATTTATACGGTCAATTTAAAAACAGGCCAACCTGTTTCTCAGGCAGATATAACCTATTTTACCGACTGGAGAGGCAATAAAAGTACGGGAAAAAGTGATATAAACGGTATTTTAACAGTACCGTTTAAAGTTCAGTCCAATCGCCAAACTACTGCCCAAATTCTGCCTAAAGCAAGTAAAGACAATAGTACGGCATTACTTAATTCCTTTACTCATTTTAATTTTTCCCCCTCCCCGTTCAAATTGTACATGGAAACAGACCGTGCAGTTTACCGTCCGGGACAAACAGTGCAGCTGGCTGTGTACGGTTTTGAGGCAGACGGACGCGGATGGAAAACCTTATCCGCAGGCAGTCAAGTAAAACTGGAAGTACGCGATGCAAATTATGATACCGTTCTGTCCAAAACCCTTTCCTTAAATCCATACGGAACAGCACAAGCAGAACTGACTCTACCGGAAACTGGTTTACTGGGACAGTACCGCGTTGAATTATCCTACACGGTTAATAAGCAAACCTACCGGGCTAACACTTCCTTTCAAGTAGAGGAATATAAGCGCCCGGAATACGAAGTGTCACTGGACCCGGCGGGGGCTTTGCTGTACGATAAAGAAGTTACTGTTTCCGGTAAAGCTGTTTATTACTTCGGTGCACCGCTGGAAAACGCTAAAGTAACTTATACTGTTACCCGCACCTCCTACCATCCGCCGTTCTGCTGGTGGTGGAACCATACTGGTGAATCAGAACAAATTGCACAGGGAACCACTCACACCCAAAAAGATGGTACTTTTGCTATCCAGTTCACCCCACAACCCGGTAAACAAAAGAACCGCCCATACCGTTTTGAGGTAGCAGTTTCCGTACAGGATGCTTCTGGACGCAATATTGATGCTCAACAAACTTATAAAGTCAGCCACGTTCCGGCTTTCTTCTCGGTTTCTTTTGAACAAGGTTTTTATGATGAAAATACCGCAAGCACTTTGGCACAAGTCAAATTACTAGACATCAACGGACAATCGATACCGGGTACGTTTACTGCCGAGATATTAGAACTGGAAAATACTTTACCTTCTCCCGCCGTTGAACAGCAAAATACAAATCCGGATACCACCTATACTTCAGCAACGGATTCTGCCGATAATAATACGTTAGAAGGAAAATATGCCAACAATGCAGTATTGCGCAGCATATCCAAACAAACTTTTTCCTACAAAGACGGGTCGGGCACTACTGTGCAATTGCCCTCTTTGCCTGAGGGGATCTATCGTTTAAAACTCTCTGCCAAAAATGCAGAACAAACGGAACTGATTTTCTTGGTAACCGCACCAGAAAGCCGGCTCAAATTACCCGAGGTGTCTATTGCCCAATATCCCAAATATTATCCGGGCGACCAAGCCAAAATTTTAATCGGCAGCGCAGAATTGGCCGGCCCCAAACGTGTGGAAGTATATCAGGACAAACAATTCCTAGCAGTAAATGATCGGGTAGGCCGCGGCGTAAATGTGTACACCTTACCTATTCAAAATGAGTGGCGTGGCGGCGTAAATATATTGTGGTTTGGCGCAAGCAATTGGAAAACCTACCAGGGACATTTGTTTATTGATGTGCCGCATGATAACAAAGCGCTAGACTTGAGTGTCGCAGTACCGCAAGAAGTCAAACCCGGCCAAAAAGTAAATTGGAAGCTCACAGCTAAAAATGCCGCCGGGGCGTTTGTAAACGGCCAGGCGACCGTGCGTGTGTATGATAAATCGCTGGATTATTATGCAGATACTAAGCAAGCTTTTGGATTAAACGATCTGTATCCCAGCAATAATTCTTACAGAGCTTCCCTTTCAGACAGCGCTTTCTCTGTCTATCAGCAAACATATGTTGAGACAGGCAGCAACCGCACTTACTTGAACGCGCCACAATTGCCGCAACTGAATTTGTCTATGCGCCTTTTTTCACGCTACGGTTTACGCGGCGGACTAAAATTAATGGCTGCAAAAGCCGTCAACACACGTGCTAGCGGTATGACAGACGATGCTATGGTATCCTTCTCTGCAGACGAAATTGCAGAAGAAACAGCAGTCGGGGAAAGTGCCCGAAACACTGCCGCTGCCGCAGAAAAAACAGTTAGCCCGCGCACAGATTTTTCAGAAACCGCTTATTACAATCCCATGCTACCACTTATTGGCGGAAAAGCTACGGCCTCTTTTACCATGCCGCAGAGTTTAACCGCTTGGAAGGTGCAGGCACTTGCGTTTACCAAGGACGCCTCAGTGGGTAGCTTTACCGCGCAAACCGTCACACGTAAAGACATAATGGTACGTTTATCCTTGCCGCGGTTTTGGCGCGAAGGCGACCAAAGTACTTTAGTAGCGCAAGTAACTAATGTAACAGATAAAAAAATCACTGCCCGCATCATTCTTAATGTAACGGTGGACGGCAAAAATGCCGCAGCCGCTTTCGGCTTAGATAAATTAACCCAAACTATTACCGTACCGGCAAAGAGTAATACCGCCGTAAAATGGCCTGTGACTGTGCCGGACGGAGTAGGTATTGCTACCATTACGGCCACAGTCCGCTCCGGAGAGGACAGTGACAGCGAACAACGCCAGCTGCCGTTACTGCCTGCTAAAGAACGGTTGGCAGAAAGTACTACAGTGGCCTTAGAAACAGGCAGTCAAACTTTGCGTCTGGAAAATTTACTCCAGGCCGATAATACACGCCGGGTATCCGCTGTTACTTTACGGGTAGACCCAGGCCTGTTGCTAACAGTTTTAAACAGTATGCCGCAGTTGTTACGTCCGGGGTATAATGACGCACTGAGCGTAGCCGACCGCTATGTACCGCTGGCGGTATTAAACGGATTTTACAAAACATATCCGCTTTTGCAAAATGCGGTGGGCAAACTGCCCCAACGCCACACGCAGCTGCCCGTATGGGATAATACAGACCCCGCACGCTTGCTCTTGGTGGAAGAAACACCTTGGCTGCAAACTGCCCGCGGCGGAGCAGAACGCAAGGAATTTTTGACGGATATCTTTAATCCGACAGCTGTCAATGTTACGCGCGAAAAATTTGAAAAACAACTGGCCAAGTACCAAACGGCCTCCGGCGGTTTTAGCTGGATGCCTAGCGGCGAGCCGAGTGAATTTATTACGCTAAGGCTGCTGGCTTCTTATGCGCAAATTTTACGCTATGGCGGCGAAATTCCGCAAGCCTCAGCCCAAAAAGCCTTGGCTTGGCTAGCCCCGCGCATTGAAAAAAACCTACAAAAATCCGAGCCGTCTGTTTCTGCCGTATCGTACGCACTATACGGAGCGTATGTATTCACCGCCTATCCGCAAAATTGGAAAGCTGTTAAATCGGCCCCGGTTAAAAAGTGGCTCGATTACGCTGACAAACACAGTACTTTTATGACTGCCTTGGGGCAAACTTATGCAGCCACCGCTTATTACCGATTGGGTGAAAATACAAAAGCGCAGAATTATTTGGACTTGGTATTATCCCGTATGAAAATTGATCCGGTAAGCGGTGCTTATTTCGCGCCGGAAGCACAAAGTTGGCTGTGGTACAATGATACCTTGGCCACCCAGACCGCCACTTTGCGCACCTTGTTAGAAATCCGCCCGGAATCGGAGCAAGCAGCAGAGCTGGTCAAATGGCTTTTGTTAAACCGCAAGGCACAGCAATGGCGCGATTCCACCGCCGCGGCGCAAGCCGTTTATACCTTGTTGGAATATATGCAACGCAAGGGATTATTAAATGACCCGGCTCAATATCTCTTGCAATGGGGACCGGAACATAAAACACTTAACTTTGAGCCGTTGGACTGGAGCGGGCAACTGGCCTGGACCCAACAGGCCGAAAATGTCAATCCACAATACTATACCGCCCAAGTAACCAAGCGCGGCGGTTTGACGGGATTTGTGACGTTAGACGCAGTGTATACCACATCTAATGCGCAAGCCTCCCAACCGGGTGTGCTCAATGTTTCGCGCCGTTATTTGCTAAAGTACAGCGAGGACGGACGCGAAAAAGTACGGGCGCTGTCTAGCGGAGAAAAAATCCCCTCCGGCAGCGAAGTGGAAGTGGAATTAACCTTGACTGCCTCATCTGCTTTTGACTTCGTACTTTTGGCTGACCCGAAGCCGGCCGGGTTTGAAAATACGGAACTGACCAGCGGCTGGACGTGGGATGCCCTGTCCTATTACCGCGAAATACGCGACACAACGACACACTTCTTTTTTAACCGTGTTCCGGCGGGAACATACACCTTGCGCTACACCTTGCGCCCAACATTGGAAGGCACCTATCACGCCTTGCCCGCGCAAGTGCAATCTATGTACGCGCCGGAATTTTCCGCCCATAGTGCCGCCGAAAAAATAGAAGTAAAAAAATAGATCTAGGTTTCATAAAACTCCTCAGGATTTACCGCATACACGGTCCGGGGAGTTTTATTTTTAAGGTTGAGATTCCCGGGTCTGGAAGAACGCAAACTCGGTAGCGATAAATTGTTTTCTTTTTTCATATATTCTCCTTTTTTCGTCCTCCAAAAACAAGTCAAGAGGGAAGGACACTTTTTACTGTCCAACAAAGAAAAACAAAAAATCCATGCTGCAAATGATAAAATAAATGTATACAGGGATGAAAGGAGCCTCCATGCCCAAAACAAAAATTCTTACGTTGACTGAGCAAGATTTTATTTCGCAAGGCAGTCACAAAAAATGTTTTGCCTATCCGGGGCAGCCGGGCCGCTGCATTAAAATACCATACAATCCGGCCGGGCAGGTGGACCTAAACCGTGAAATTTTTTACCTAACTCACATTCTAAAAAAACGCGGCGACCAGAGCGGCATTTTACCGCATTATTACGGTGCCGTGGCCACCAATTTAGGGCAAGGGCACGTCTTTGAACTGGTCACCGATTACAACGGCGTTACCTCCCGCAGTTTGGAAACATTACTGACAGAAGAAACAGTATCGCAGGAGCAGCTCTCGCAACTACACCAGGCCTTGCTTACCTTACGCGACCGGATGCTGGCGTACCGGGTCATTTCCATGTCCATTTATCCGGAAAATATTTTGTACCAAAAAACCAGCGAGCAAGATTTTCGCCTGATGTTTATTAATGATATGGGCAGCGGCTCGGCTTTGGCTTTTGAATACTTTCTACCGTTTGTGGCAAAGGCAAAAATCAAACGCTACTGGAACCGTTTTGTGGCCAGTTGGCAGAAGAAATTACCAGAAACCTTGCAGATATTGACACAGGATTTAGCCTTTAAGGAATAAATTTATGCTTTCCCCTTTCCGCATTTTGAAAAAAGATACTAACAGTAAAGCACGCACAGGCATTTTGTATACCAAACACGGTGCGGTGCAAACACCTGTTTTTATGCCGGTGGCCACGCAGGCCAGCGTCAAAGCACTTACGTCGGCCGACCTGCGCGACGTACACGCCGAGTGTCTTTTGTCAAATACTTATCATTTATATTTGCGCCCGGGCACAAAGACGTTGCAACAGCTGGGCGGACTACACAAATTTATGAAATGGGACGGCAGTATTTTGACCGATTCGGGCGGCTTTCAGGTGTATAGTTTATCGCAATTTCGTAAGATTTCTGAGGAGGGAGTACTGTTCCGCTCCCACCATGACGGCAGTAAACATCTTTTTACGCCGGAAAATGTGATTGAATTTGAAAATGAAATCGGCTCGGACATTTGGACGATGTTAGACGTTTGTATCCATGCCAAAGACCCGTCTAAACGCGAAGCACGCGAAGCATTGGAGCAGACCAAACGCTGGGCAGAGCGCGCCGCCGCGCACTATCAAAAAACTGTACCCGAGCAAAACATTACCCAAAATGCAGACGGCTCATTTTCCGTCGGAAATTCGCTTTTATTTGGCATTATTCAAGGTGCTATTTTCCCCGATTTGCGCAAAGACGCCGCGCAAACTATGGCTAATTTGCCGACGCACGGCTATTGTATTGGGGGACTATCTTTGGGCGAAACACAAGCGCAAATGAACGAGTCCGTTTTGGCTGTAACTGATAATTTACCCGAAGAAAAGCCGCGCTATTTTATGGGGCTTGGCACGCCGGTAGAAATTTTAAATTGTGTAGAACGCGGCGTGGATATGTTTGATTGCGTATGGCCCACACGCGTGGCGCGCAACGGTCTTGTAATGACCGACGAAGGGCGGCTTAATATCAAAAATGCGTGCTTTAGATTAGACGAGCGGCCACTGGACGCCGGGTGTGATTGCTTTGCGTGCCGTAATTATTCCCGCGCATACTTAAGCCATCTGTTCAGAAGCGGCGAACTCACGAGCCACCGTCTTTTATCCATGCACAATATCCGCTTTTTGACGCGTACCATGGAGCGCATTCGCGCCGCTATTTCAGACGGCACTTTTGCACAGTTTAAGCAAGAGTTTATAGAAAAATACCAGTAGGTGTTTGGTTAGAAGTATAAATCTCCTTGTCTCCATCCTTGCGCCTGCAAGGATTTGCAAAGGCTTGTAGCTACTGCATCATCTTCATCATATTCGCAAGCATGATACCAACTATTACTAACATCAGAGTATTCGCCATATAAATACAAAGAACCATCCAATTTTGCGGCAACCCAATCACAATAAGAACTACCTCCTGTATATGCACCGCTACTTTCGTTATTACAATATGCCTGATACTCATAATATTTGGAATGACTCACACCATTAGCAGACGCAGAGTTTTCTAATCCATTTTTAACATCTATACTTAATACGTCATCTGCACGGTTACCGAAAAAGGAAAGGAAATCTTGCCATCCGTTTTCTAGGATGTACATATCTATTGCTTTTTCAAGTGCAGACATACGCAATAGTACTTCGCTCATACGCGCCTTTTCTACAGCCATTCTATACTGTGGTAAGGCAATGGCAGACAGTATACCTATAATTAAAACAACGACTAACAGCTCTATTAGCGTGAATGCACGCGCACGCGTCATCCCCGAAAGCTGGTATCGGGGATCTTGTTTTTTTCTAAGGCTGAGATTCCCGATTACAACATTCGGCGATGACAAAAGGCTCATACTTACATTTTTCATACACTTCCCTCCTTTTTTGATTCCAACATAAGGAAAGTGTACCAAAAAAAAAAAACAAGTCAAGGAGAAAAAACACTTTCCCCGGTCAAAACAACCCCCATTAAAAATTTTCCGTTACAAGAGCCCCTTTTTTATGATAGTATCTATATAGGCCGTTTTCTTAAAAAACGGCAGGATCCATTTTATATAAAGAGGTATGTATGAACAGAACGCCTATTATTGCCGGAAACTGGAAGATGCACAATACTTTAGCAGAATCAGCCGCGTTGGTGGACGCACTTAAAAAAGCCGCTAATAAAAATAATGCCGAAGTAATTGTAGCTCCGTCCTTTACCTCTTTGGCCGAGGTAGCCAAACTGGCCAAAGGTTCTTTTATCCAAGTAGCTGCCCAGGATGTTCACTGGGAGGACAAAGGCGCTTTTACCAGTGCCGTTTCCCCGGTACAAGCAAAAGATGCTGGTGCCACCCACACTATTTTAGGACATAGCGAACGCCGCAGTGTGTTTGGCGATACAGACGAGATTTTAAATAAAAAAGCAGCCGCAGCCTTGCGCCATGGTCTGACTATTATTTTCTGCGTGGGTGAAACCTTACAGCAACGCGAAGCCAACAAAACGCTGGACATCATCAATGGACAAATTGAAAACGGCTTGAAAGGTTTTACCGCCGAACAATTAAAAGGATTAATTATTGCTTACGAACCTGTTTGGGCTATTGGCACAGGCAAAACTGCTACGCCGGAGCAAGCGCAGGAAGTGCACGCCGCTATCCGCGCTACGTTAGCCAAACATTATGGAGCGGACTTTGCGCAAGCCACCCGTATTTTGTACGGCGGCAGCGTCAAGGATACCAACGTAGATGAAATTATGGCTAAACCCGATGTTGATGGAGCGCTTGTGGGCGGCCAATCTTTAATTGCGGAAAAATTTACCCGCATCATTAATTTTAACTGAGGACTTGTTATGGAACTCGCCCAATACATTGACCATACCTTATTAAAGCCGCAAGCTACGCAGGCTGATATCGCTAAGCTGTGTCAAGAGGCCCGCTTGTACCGCTTTTGCAGCGTGTGTGTCAATCCGTATTGGGTGCAGTTTTGTAAAACGCAATTACAAGGAAGTGACGTAAAAGTATGCACGGTAATTGGCTTTCCGTTAGGAGCCAACACGACTGCCGTTAAAGTAAGTGAAGCCAAACAAGCCTTACAAGACGGCGCGACCGAATTGGATATGGTTGTCAATTTAGGCGCCGTCAAAAGCGGCGATTGGAACACGGTACTTTCCGATATACAAGCCGTGCGCCATGCCGGAGAAAATTTTGTACTTAAAGTTATCATTGAAACAGCGGTATTGACAGACGAAGAAAAAGTAAAAGTATGCCAGCTGGCAGAACAAGCCGGGGCTGATTTTGTTAAAACATCTACAGGGTTTACCGGCAGCGGCGCGACAACTGCAGATGTCCGTTTAATGCGCCAAACCGTCAGCAGACGAGTACAGGTCAAGGCTTCGGGCGGTATACGCACGCGGCAAGACTTTGATGCCATGTTGTCTGCAGGGGCTACGCGCATTGGCGCGAGTGCAGGCGTGCAAATTATTGAGGGAAAATGATTACTCAGTGGGAAATTATTTCTAATTTAAATTCGGATAAGTCCTCTACCTATTATGCCTTATTGATAGACGGTGCGGAGCAGGATGCGCGGCTGATTGCGCGCAAATTGCATAAATATGTCAAAATCCCCGCTCCGGCTGATGCTCCGTACGTGTACCGTTTTCCGTTGCCACCGGATTTGGATGAGGATACTCTGGAAAAAATTCATCAATTAGTTGAAGAAGGCATCCAACAAGCCAAAAAAGTAAATGAACTGGTCCCGGGCGGAGCTTTTGAAGTCCAATTATTCACGCCTAATACGGACAAAGAGGATAAAGCCTTTCCTACTTTTATCACCTTAGATCCTTCGCAGAGTTTTTTTAGCGTACAAGCCCAAGAAAAAAGTTCCCGGCAAGCGGCCCCTACACCGAAAGTAGACCATTTTGAGCAAAAAAGTATTGATTTAAATCAACCGGATGGCGAACTTCCGGCTGTTGTGGATACGACTATGTTGCGTTCCATTTTTCAAACGGAACGCAACCCGCTTAAACCCGCAGCGGAGCCTGAAACCTTCCGTAAAGAAATAGATTTGTCTTTTGCTGCCTGGGGCACTTTACCGTCTTCCTCAGACGCCGTCATTGCAGAAACGGTAGCTGACGTTGGGGCAGAAGCCACTACCCCGCAACAGGACACCCCCGCAGATAAACGGGTTGCAAATTTCGTACCGGAGAGTACCATTTCCCCCACCGTGGCAGCAGAAGTATTTTCTACTAGTATTTCATCGGCCGCAGCACAGGCTAACGAACAGATTTTATCAGAAGTCGCGGAAGCTAACTCCTCAGAGAATGCAACCCCTCAACCGGCAGTCTCACAATCTGCCCCCGAGAAAAAGGAGCAACAACCGTCTACACAAACTAAAACTACCCCGGTACCTCTTTCCACTCCACAGGCGATTCCGCCACAATCTCTAAAACCATTAAATAACATTTTTTTAGCGGCCACTAAGTACGATATGTTCGTAGATGTTCAACAAGCAGCAGCTAAATCCGGGGAAAAATCTGCTACACCGCAACAGTCACCTGCCGTCATAGAAAAACTGCCCGGATCTACGGCTGAAAATTTTAATGTATTTGACCAAAAAATCAAAGACCAAACTTGTTTTATAGATGTTAATGACGTCACCAACGTAACGGAACATTTGGCCCAAAAAGATTTGAGCTTCGTTCAGCACGCACAAGTACAAGAGCAGGCGCCAGTTTCTAAGGAAACCGCACCAGCACAGTCCGTTCCCACTCCTGCCCGTCCTGCTTCTATTGCCCACATAGGGCAAGAGAACCAGCAGTCTGAGGAAGTAATGGATCCGTTTGAGCAATTGCTTTCCGGCACAACCGATTCTAATAAATCCGTTACTGCTGCCCCGGCTTCGGCACCAGCGCCTACACAGCCACCGGCACAACCGACCTCCATTCCACTCACATCCGTTCCGCCGGCCAGTAAAAAAGCATCTAAATCGAACCAGGCTTCTGATTTTAAAAAAGATACAGCTGTTCCAACTAAGTTAAACAAAAGGGTAAAACAACAATCTATGGAGAAAAAAAATATGACAGAAAATACAGGGGAAAAGAAACCGTCTTTTCATTTAAAACGCAAGGAACAAGTACCACCGGCACCACCCGCTGCGCCGTTGTCGCCCAAAGCACCTGCCGTGCCGCAACCGCAAGCGCCTGCCGCACCGGCTGCTCCCACTGTACCAGAGCCGGAAGAGGAGAAACATCATACCATTTTGCGTAAAAAACGCTTAGGAGCAGTCCCGGCAGCGGACAAGACTACCACCATTGACCACTCCATCCAGTTACCTTTCTCCGAGTTGCAAAAACACAACTGGCCGCTAGAGGTTCCCTTGATCCCGACTCATACCCTGGAAAATATGACCATCTCCATTAACCGTTTTGCTCACGCGACCGCTATTTCCGTCATTGAAAACCCGGGCAAACTGTATAATCCTTTAGTTTTGCATGGATCCAGCGGTACCGGAAAAACACATTTCTTGCACGCCATTGGATATGCGTTGTCCAAAAAATTCGGGCAGGAAAATGTTTTTATTACCAACGGAGTACGTTTATCGCGCGGCATACAGCGTTACATTATGGAAGGAAATATTAAAAAGTTTGAAGATTTTACCGCTTCGGTTAAAGCACTTTTAATTGATGATATCCATTTGATTTCCATCAATGAACAAAATCGGGCATATTTGTCTAAACTGCTTAATGATTTCCGCAGCCAACACAAACAAATTGTTATTACTTCCAAATACCCGCCTGAAAACTTGGCCAAGTTGGAAGAATTATTGAATTTTAAATTAGATTCCGGCTGGATTTCTGATTTGAAACAAGCCAAAGGATCCGCCCGCATGAAAATTATTCAGCAAATGCTCATCAGTAATGGAATTAATATCACTAATGACGATGCGGAAACCTTCTTTGGGCAGGCAAATATGTCTTTAGGTACCGTAGTGCGCAGTATTCGCCGCGTACGTGTATTAGAGAAACTAATGCACCCGGATACTCCGCCGGAGGACCAATCCCCCCTGGCTATTTTTAACCAATTATTAGCAGTAGGAGGAGAACCGGCCAACTCGTTGATTGCCACTACCTCTCCTGCTGATATTCCGGCAGAACCGCTTATCGGAAACGGAGAATGGGGCCGCATCGGATTCTTTTATCCGCAAAACCACTCCAATATGATGAACTGGTTGCTGTGGGCCATAGAACAACGTGCTAAAGAATTAGGCATTCCCGGCGGGCCAGAGCTAGCTGTACGTTCCTCGTATTCTACGGAGAACATTATTTCCTCTGCGTTTAAAATTGCCAACTTGTGCGACAACAAGAAATTAAAAGGAGCTGTTATTTTGGGCCCCAGTGAAAAAGAATGTGATCCTTCCGTGCGTGAAAATTTCTACGATATTTTGACACATATGTTAGAGATTATGCTAATCCGCTGTGGTGTGATAAACTTTGAAGAGGCTTCCACCCCCAGCACGTATGTCAAAATTTTAGCGGAGTTACTCAGATGAAAAAAATAACTTTTTTGTTCTCACTGTTACTTTGTGTCTGCGCGTGCAGCGGTCATTTAAAAACGGCCGTTAAGAACGGTCAAATTGCGCCCCAATTTAATGATACCCTAGTGGACGGAGAATATTTATGGGTGCGCGGCTTTGGTGCAGCTAATCCTAATCACAAAAGCGATTCCCAACGCCGGATTTTATCACGGGAAGCAGCTATTGCACACGCTTACCAACGGGCCACTGAAGTTTTGTACGGCACTGACTTAGAGAGCAATGTGCAAATTGTTGATGCGGTATCGGAGGGATCTACCATACACACTTCGGCCAGCGGTGTGTTAAGCCACATGGAACTCGTTTCCACCGAATACTTAGACGACGGAGGATGCAGCGTAATTATGCGTATTTCCCGGCAACGTCTTAAAGAAACAGGTAATGATGTAAAGGAGTCCCTATGAAGAAATTATTTTTTCTCATTTTAGTAGGTTCTTTAACCCTCACTGCGTGCCGTGCTTTCCATATTGGTCCAAAAGGAGAGGGTGAGTATGTTGTTGCCGAATCCTTGGTACCCTACGATGAAAACAATTTGGCCTCTATGAAAAAAGAAGGCGAATTAGCCGCCCAACGTGCTGCTGTAGAAAAGGTGGCCGGTGTATTTATTTCTTCGACTGCAACAGTAGAACAAACCCAACTGGTAGAGGACAAAATTACTTCTAAATCTGCCGGATTTATCCGCCGCGGTTATGTGCAAAAAGCCTACCGCAAAGGCGACCAATGGTATACCCGCGTAAGGGTAATGGTATTAGTGAAGGACATTAGCGACGTTATCAAACAATCCGATTTAGAAGCACTCGCCAAAAAAACGACTGTACTAGTTACTTCACGCGAAACAATTAACGAAGAAGTATCTCTTAAACAGGATTGCAAACAAGCCATTTACCGGGCCTTAAAAACCCAGCCGTATGCGCTGGTAAACGGTGAGAATTTGAGCCAAAATAACCTAGACGATGCAACTGCTCTTATTGATAAAGCCCGCCAAGACGGAGCGCGGTTTATTATTTTAGCTGATGTAACCGCCGCCCCTTTGCAGGCATTACCCGGGATGAGTTCACCCTTCAAAAGCTACCGGGCCCGGGCCAATATCAAAGCAGTATCCACAAATAATTACCAAACGGCAGCGGAAGGGGCTGACCAAGTAAGTGGCCTGGATCCCATGGAAAATATTGCAGCCCAAAAAGCTATTTCCGGTGCGTGTGAAGGGGCCGCTAAGCAATTGGTAGAGGGCATTAATAATGCTATCAATTCTGCTAATAAATTTAATGTAGTCATACAAAATGTGAACAGCATTGAACGATTGAAAAAATTACAAGATATTTTTAAAGATATGCGTGAAATTGAGGATTATAATTTAACAAAATATACCAATTCCGATGCCTATTTTGAAATATCTGCTAATATTTCTTCTGCCGAGGAACTAACGGCCAAAATTATCCGACGTTATAATGTCAATTTTACGGTCATGGATATTACGCCACAAAAAATCACCTTGAATTTTATTTGATATGCTTGCTAATGTCCGAAGTTGCGCCCTAAAAGGCATAGATGGTTTTGAAGTCATGACAGAGGTGGACATCGCCCCTGGGCTGCCCACTTTCTCTGTCGTTGGACTGCCGGACGCAGAAGTAAAGGAAAGTAAAGACCGGGTAAGCACTGCCGTGCGTAATAGCGGTTTTGATTTCCCATTAAAAAGAATTACGGTCAATTTGAGTCCGGCTGAATTACGCAAAAGTGGTACTCAATTTGATTTGGCTATTGCCCTAGGCATTGTAGCAGCTAACGGTGATTTATCCGCCCAAGCGATTGAAAAACTGAAGAAATTAGTTTTATTAGGCGAACTAGCCCTAGACGGCACCTTACGTCCGTGCGCGGGCATTCTGCCCATGCTGATTTCTATCAAGGAAAAATATACTGCCGTGATTCCTCCGGAAAATTTACTAGAAGGGAAAACCTCCGGGACTAAATTTATTACGCCGCGTACCTTGCGTGATTTAGTCAGCTGGCTGGAAAACCGCATAGAGGATAAAGCAGTAACCATTTCCTTTATACCTCAGGAAGAAAAGAACACGCAAGATTTATTAGATTTTTCGGATGTAAAAGGCCAAGCTGTAGCTAAACGGGCGTTGGAAATTGCCGCCGCGGGTGGGCACAATGTATTAATGATTGGGTTGCCAGGCACGGGTAAAAGTATGCTTGCCAAGCGTTTTCCAGGTATTTTACCCCCGCTTTCCGATGCAGAAACCCTAGAAATTACTAAAATCTATTCTGTGTGCAATTTAATGAACAGTTCGCACCGCATTACCCGCCGACCATTCCGAGATCCTCATCACACCATATCTGATGTCGCCTTGATTGGCGGAGGAAGTACACCAAAACCCGGTGAGGTATCCTTAGCCCATAACGGCGTACTATTTTTAGATGAATTTGCCGAGTTTTCCCGCACCACATTAGAAGTCTTGCGCCAGCCGCTTGAAAACGGACAGGTTACTATTTCGCGCGCCAAAGAAACAGTTACTTTCCCGGCACGCTTTACTTTAATTGCCGCTATGAATCCTTGTCCATGCGGCAATCTGGGCAGTCCTCATACGCCGTGCACTTGCACGCCTATGCAAATCAGCCGCTATCAAAATAAAATTTCCGGCCCGCTCTTGGACCGCATTGATTTAACTGTCCACTTAAATCCCGTTGCTTACGGTGACTGGAATAAACCTGCCGAAGGCGAAACCTCGGCTCAAATCCGTGAGCGCGTACTTGCTGCGCGGCAAATTCAGCAAAAACGTTTTGCGGGCACACCAACCACCGCTAATGCGTTTATGACGCAAAAGCAAATGAAGGAATTTTGTCCGTTGCCTGACGGTGCAGACCGTATTTTGGAAGCCGCTATGCGCAAATTTGGGTTAAGTGCCCGCAGTTTAGATAAGGTACTCAAAACCGCCCGTACTATTGCTGATTTGGAAGGCAAAGAGAACATAGAAAATACCCATTTGATTGAAGTACTGCAATACCGTCCGTTAGACCGCAAGGGGGTGCCTGACTTATGAGCATTTCCCATAAAGAACGCCTGGCACGTATCCGCGTTAATGCTTTTCTATATTTCCGGGCCGACTGGTTGGCACGGCTCATTGAGATATTCGGCTCTGCTGAAGAAATTCTAAAACAAGATGCCGATACCTTGGCGCGCGAAGCACAAATGAACCCGTCTACTGCCGCGCACTTTTTGCGGGATGCGTTTGCGATTGATCCTGAGGAGGAATTGGAAAAAACCGAAAAATACGGTGGACGCATATTAGTACCCGAGGATGAAGAATATCCGCAAGCACTGCGCGATTGTAAAGAACCTCCAATTGCTTTATATGTACTGGGGCAACTGCCACACCACAAAGCCTGTATCGGTATGGTAGGTACACGCAAAATTCCCGCCTACGGCCGCCGAGCTGCCAATACTTTAGCCACCGGATTGGCCGAGGCAGGAGCGGTAATCGTCAGTGGATTAGCCCGCGGAATAGACAGTGAATGCCATGCGGCGGCAGTTCGTTTACATAAACCTACTATTGCCATCATCGGTACCGGAATTGGCCGCTGCTATCCCCCTGAAAACCGCGAGTTGGCACGCGCCATTTTACAGCATGACGGCGCTATTATTTCCGAGCTTCCTTTTAATAAACCCCCCAACGCGTTTCACTTTCCACGGCGCAACCGGTTGATTGCAGCTCTGTCGGAAGTGGTCGTAGTCATAGAAGGAGAGGTTAAATCAGGCGCACTCATTACTGCCAAGCTGGCACTAGAGATGGGCAAAGATGTCCTGGCTGTACCGGGACCGATTGACAGCCCGCAGAGCGGTGGCCCCAATCACCTCATACAAGATGGGGCGGGGGTTGTCACCTCGGTAAAAGATATAATAGACTATATACCACAGCCCCAATTGTTTGATTTACAGACTTCCAACGAGTCTGCCCCAGAACAAACCCCACGGGAAGGGTTGTCTGAATTGGAACAAAAGGTACTGGAACAAATCGGGTCGGGAGAACTTTCCGCCGACCAGGTGGTGGAGGCACTTAATCTATCGGTACCCGAAGTAGCGGCAGCCCTGTTTGAACTGGAAGTAAAGGGATTGTTGGTGTGCAATGCCGGATTGTACGCTAAAGCCAAATTTTAATTTTCTAGGAGTATCTTACTTATGACAACTAACAATTTGAAAGGTAAAAGACTTGTAATCGTAGAGTCTCCGACTAAGCAAAAAACAATTAGCAAAATTTTAGGCAGCGACTTTATTGTACGCAGTTCTTTCGGACACGTACGCGATTTACCATCACACGATATAGGAGTAGATATTGAAAATAATTTTAAACCTACTTACAAACCTGTAGACCGCGCAAAAAAACTTATTGCCGAATTGCAGGCTGCTGCTAAAAATGCCCCTGAAATTTACCTGGCTACCGACCCTGACCGCGAGGGAGAAGCGATTGCGTGGCACTTGGTAGAACTCTTAAAACTGCCTGCCGAGCGTTATCAACGTATTTACTTCCATGAAATTACACCAGCGGCCATAAAAGAGTCATTCTCCCATGCGCGCAAAATTGATGAAAATTTAGTCAATGCCCAGCAGGCTCGGCGTATTTTGGACCGCATTGTGGGTTATAAACTTTCCCCCCTCTTGTGGAAGAAAATTACGTCCGGCTTGTCGGCAGGCCGCGTACAATCCGTTGCAGTACGTCTCTTAACAGAACGTGCCAAAGAAATTGCCAATTTTGAGGAACAGCCCTATTGGTCGCTCAAAGCCCAATTTGAAAAACCAAACACACAACCGCTCTTTTGGGCACGCCTGCTCAAATGGCAAGGTAAAAATATAGAGCAAACCAAAACTTATCATTTATTTGCTGAGGATTACAAAGTTAAAAATACCGTCTTTGATAAACCTGAAACCTTGGCACCCGTCACTGCGCTGTTACGCCAAGGGCCCTGTGTAGTAGCCAGTATTGAAAAGAAAGCCGTTAAGCAAAAACCCAAGCCGCCATTTATTACCAGTTCCATGCAGCAGGATGCTTATAATAAACTCGGTTTTGCTTCCCAGAAAACCATGATGCTGGCACAGAATTTATACGAGGGTATTGCAATTGCTGGTACAACGGTCGGTTTAATTACCTACATGAGAACGGATTCTTTCAACGTATCCAACCTTTTACAGGAGCAAACCCGTAAATTCATCGCTGCTAAATACGGTAAAGAATTTGTACCGGCTAAGCCGAATATTTACAAAAGCAAAGTAAAAGGCGCGCAAGAAGCACACGAATCCATTCACCCCACCGACGTTAACCGGACACCGCAAAGCGTCAAACAGTATTTAACTGCCGACCAATACAAACTCTATGAATTAATTTGGTTACGCTTTGTGGCCAGTCAAATGGCCGATGCAGTTTTCAATACAGTTACGGTAGATATTACCGCCGGAACAAAAGGCGATTGCGTGTTGCGCGCGGGTGGCCGCACAGTTAAATTCCCAGGTTATTTGTCAATTTACAAGGATGAGGACGAAACAGACAATGAGGACGCTGCACTCCTGCCGGATTTAGCGCAAGGCGATAAATTGACCTTGAAAGAAATTGCCACTAAAGACCATAAGACCACGCCGCCGCCGTATTATAACGAAGCCAGTTTAATCAAAACCCTGGAAAAACACGGCATCGGACGTCCGTCTACCTACGCGCCAACCATTAAAACCATTTTAGACCGCAAATATATCGCACGCCAGCCTAAAAGCAGCAAGCTGGTCGCTACAGAATTGGGCATTACGGTCACCGACAGTTTAAAAGATTTTTTCAAGGAAATTATGGATTTGTCCTATACCGCCGGAGTAGAGGAAAAACTGGATGAAGTGGCAGAAGGTGGACAAAAATGGGTAGACCTATTAAATGAGTTTTATACTTCCTTTTCCCGGGAACTGGCACAAGCCGATAAAGAAATGGCCCGCCCGCAAGCCAAACAAACCGACGAAAAATGTCCCGTTTGCGGCAAACCTATGCTGCAAAAAACCAGCCGCTTTGGACAGTATTTGGTTTGTTCCGATAACACCTGCAAAGGCAAGGTAAATTTGGATAAAAACGGCGAAAAAGTCGTACCAGAAAAAACAAATGAAATCTGTGACAAATGCGGTTCACCCATGGTTATCCGTACCGGGCGGCGCGGAAAATTTTTAGCCTGTTCAGCTTATCCTAAATGTAAAAATACTTATTCGGTTGACGAACAAGGCAATAAAATAGCTTCCGCCGGGCCACTTACCACAGACCACAAATGCGACAAATGCGGCAAGAATATGGTATTGCGCAATTCCAAGCGCGGATATTTTTTAGGTTGCTCGGGTTACCCCAAATGCCGTAATATAGTCACTATTTCCGATGAAGAAATAGCCAAAATAAAAGCCCAGCACGAACAAAAAGTCTGATGGAGGCTGCCCATGAAGGAGCAGGTCCAAGCGTTTTTGGTGCATCTGCACAATAAAAACTTTTCCCCCCATACTTTGCAAGGTTATGAGGAGGATTTGTTGCAATTTATGGACTTTTGTGCCACACGCAAACAAACCCAAACCAGTGACTTTTCCTTAGCAATGGTACGTTCTTTTTTGGCTTCCTTATCTCCACATAGGTACCAGCGCAACACCGTCTTGCGTAAAATAGCCTCATTACGCAGCTTTGCCAATTATTTATTGGAACAAGGCCAAATCACTACCAATCCTTTTAAACTACTGCCTGCCCCGAAGCGGGAGAAACTGTTACCTAAATTCTTAAATATAGAAGAAACCAACCGATTGATTAACACCGCCGAGCAGACAGGTCCTTTTACAGCTCGTAATCATGCGCTGTTGGAGCTGATTTATTCCAGTGGGCTGCGGCGCAGCGAAGTGACAGGATTAAAAATAGCAGATGTAGATTTCTTCAATGGCGTAGTTAAAGTATTAGGAAAAGGTAATAAAGAACGCTATGTGCCCGTTACAGAAGCCGCCTTGCAGGCACTGCGGGATTATTTAGCTACCCGTCCCAATCCGCGTCCGACAGATGCCCTGTTTTTGAATAAAAACGGTACTCCGCTCACTGGAGACGGTTTGGCTTACATTTTTAAAACTCTAGCTATTAAATCTAATATTGTGCGAAAGGTTAGTCCGCACAGTTTGCGCCATTCTTTTGCTACCCATTTACTTAATAACGGTTGCGATTTGCGTAGTTTACAGGAAATGTTGGGCCATAAAAGTTTGCTCGCTACGCAAGTTTATACGCACGTGTCACTGGATAAATTAAAAAGCGTGTACAAACACGCACATCCTAAAAGTAAGGAGACTCAACTATGATTGGTATTGGTGTAGATATAGGCGGAACCTTTGTGAAATTGTATGTTATGGACGAAAGCGGACAAATACTGCACAAAGAAAAAGTAGAAACGAATTATTCTCAAGGGGCGGAAAGTTTTATTAAACAAATCGCGCAATTTATTAATGAAATTAAAGCTGCATATCCGCAGCAAAAGGTGGCTGTCGGAGTCGGTGCACCGGGTGATGTAGACAACGAACGCGGTGTCTTGCGTTATAATCCCAATTTAAAATTCAAAGATGTGGATGATTGGCCGTTGGCAGATATGTTGGAAAAACATACTGGCATACGTCCGTATGTAGCCAACGATGCCACTCTGGCCGCTTGGGGTGTATATGAGCGGATACTAAACCATCAGGGAAATAACGTCTTGGTGGTGACGCTTGGTACCGGAGTAGGAAGCGGACTCATTTTAAACAAAGAATTATACCAAGGTTCCAACGGTACTGCCGGAGAAGTAGGCCATACCAAAATTGCCAGCACCAAAACGGGCCCCCAATGCGGCTGCGGGGCACGCGGTTGTTTGGAATCTTTCGTAGGAACAATCGGCATTAAACGTCGCGTAATGGAAGGGATTTTGGAACACCCGCAATCCATCTTAGCTAAAATGGTAGAGCAGGAGAAAGACTTTAAAATTGAACTGGTCTCCCGGGCTGCAGAAAAAGGATGTCCGTTGGCTTTAAAAATTTGGGAAAATACAGGCTTTTTCTTAGGTATCGGCATAGCCAATGTCTGTCTGGTATTGGACGTAGATACCGTGGTCTTGACAGGCGGAGTATCCGGAGCCTCCAAATATTTCCTGCCCGCTATGGAAAATGTGTTGCACCATCAACAAATCCAGACTCCGTTTAAAAAACTTAAACTGATGGTCTCCCAAGACCCCAACATCGGAGGAATCGGGGGAGCTATGTATGCCATTTACCGGGAACAACATAAATAAATGAAAGACACTGCACTTTTTCTATTGGTTGCACTGGGAGCCGCTCCGTTATGGAGTGCGCCCAATGTGTTGCCGCAACCGCCGGAAAAAGAGGGCTTTATTTATTTTACCGCTAAAGAAGCGAACGCAGACCACAACGCCAAAACCGTCAACTTAAAAGGAGACGTTACTATCCTCCAAGAAACCCAAGATGGGCAAATCCGCACCGCCACCGGAGAAAATATTACCCTGGACCAATTGAATACTACTTTTACTTCTGTCGGGCCTATGCACGTGGAAGGAGCAGGCGGCGTATTAGACGGTAACAATGTCTCCGTCAATTATGAAACCAAGGATTTTTATGCGGAAAATATTCAAACCGAGTATCCCCCACTGCGTGTTCTTTCTGCCAAGTCTATTTCTTCTCAAAACGGGACAGAACGTCTAAAAGATGCCGTGCTGACATGCTGCGACAAAACGCCTCCGCATTACACCATTACGCTAGGTAAGGTAAAAGTATCGCCTGAAAAACGTATCTTTGGCACGAATGCCTTATTCAAATTAGACGGTGTACCACTCTTATGGCTGCCGGTGTATTGGCGTTCTTTAGAAAGTAAAAAACCGTGGACTACTTATGTAGATTTTACACAAAGCAATGATACCGGATTTGGTATTTTAACTTCCAATGTACTCACAGAAGTACCTATCTTTCGCCCGAAAATCAATTTGGATTATTACACTAAATCCGGCTTCGGTATGGGGTTAGAACTGATGGCCCACGGAACCGATAAACTCAAAGGTACGGGAGAAGTGTATTACATCAATGATCATTCTAGCAAGGATGAAGATTATACGGTAGACGGCCGACCGTTCCAATTACAAGACACTAAACGTTGGGGTGTGCGCGGCGGATATTGGTGGGAGATGTATGACAGTTCGGATCATTTTAATAATCCGACTGGCGCACTGTACCAATTTCAAACGCAATTCCGCATGGTTTCTGACCCGTATTTTAATGATTCCTTCTTCCGCGGAAATCCTTATATATTCACACCGGACCAACAAACCAATTTTTCTCTTTCGCGCCAAAGCCGCGTCTCTACTTTACGTATGAGTTACACCCAACAGGATATTTTTGATTGGAGCAAAGGCGAATTTATCGCACAAGAACGCAATTTGCCCCAATTAGACTATACCTTGATGCCCTTTAAAGACCCTCTGCTGGGATTAACCCATCATATGGAAGTAAAATTCAATAACACCTCCTTAATGGAAGAAACGTGGCAGCGCCAAGGAAATGCCCGCTGGACAATTGAAAAATCTATCCGGTTAGGCAAGGGATTTACCTTTTTACCCAGTGTTTTTTATGACCAACACGTTACCTTAAAAGATCCTGATTACCAAGATAAAAATGCTTGGGTCGGGAGAATCGGAACAGATTTAAATCTGCAAACCGACACGCGTCTGGGTATCCTTGACTTCGGCTACCAGTATACCCGCCGTTTGGCCACTGGCCAGTTGACACTGGACCATTCCGCTGCCGACCAGGGTGAGGAACGCAACCGCTTGTATGTGCAAGATTATTTCCGCCCTACTTTTAATACCTACCTCCGGTTAGGGACCGGATTTAGTTTAGTAAATCACGACGGGCAGCCCGGCTCTTGGGAACATCTCAAGCAGCGCATTGAACCATTTTTGATAGAGGCCGGATATACCTCCTCCGGTGGGACCGTTAATTTATTTGTACAAGATTTATACGATTTGACAGATAAAAATCAAGCTTTTATTGCACAAATGGATTTTATAGTTTGGGGCCAACACATTGGCTTGGGTATAAATAATTATGCCGATCACCAAGACCCTTATTCCTTATATCAAACTTCGTCGGACCGTTATACTTTTACCACCGCTTTTGGCTTGCGTTTACCAAATGCCTCTTGGACCTTGGATTTAGGAACTGGTATACAAGTAGAAAAGGGGCATATAGAAACTTTTAATAAATTAGCCCGCTTTTCCAAACAATTCCACGACGCTATAGTAGAGCTGACTATACGGGACCGCAATAAGAACTTATCCTTTGCGTTCCGCTTTAATATTTTGTGCGGCGGGAAAGGCCGCCCGCAAGAACAAACCCGACAGGACCAATACTGGTATCCGTGGCGCAGCCAAAATGATTTGCGTGATATGTAGTACAATACTATTTGAGAATGACAATACAGAGGAATTATGACCCCGAACTTCATGTTTAAAAAACAAGGCTGGATAGAAGTAATTTGCGGATGTATGTTTTCCGGCAAAACGGAAGAACTCATCCGCCGCGTGCGCACCGCACTGATTGCCAAACAAAAAGTACAGCTGTTTAATTCCAAATTAGACACGCGCTACGGCATTGGCAGTATTATCAGCCACAACCAAAACAAAGTAGACGCCACTTGCGTCAAAAACTCCGCTGAAATTTTGCCGCTAATTGAAAAAGACACACAGGTCATTGCGATTGACGAAGTAAATTTCTTTGATAAAGGCATTGTGGAAGTGTGCGAGAAATTGGCCAATCAAGGCAAACGGGTTATCGTCGCAGGATTAGACACCGACTACCGCGCCGAACCTTTTGAAGTGACCGCCGCGCTACTTGCCAAAGCGGAATTTGTGACAAAAAACCACGCCGTCTGCACCAAATGCGGCAACCCCGCCACCTTTACACAACGCATGACCAAGGACACCAAACGCATTGTGGTGGGCACGACAGACGCCTATCAAGCGCGTTGCCGCCGCTGCTACCGCAAACCGAAAGAGAAATAAAAAAATTTTTACCCTAAACTTCCCTGCGTAAAACGCAGGGGAGTTTGGATTTATTCATCATAAGGACTTAAAGTAACGCCGAAATTAGCACATTGGGATACTACATTACTAATACCTATACCGTTTTGCTGTGTGGCCCAATATTGACACATGACTTTTTGATACTCGGGGCAGTCATTGACTGTGGCTATATCGCTATTGTTCTTTCTTAACGCTCCCAGATACCATAGCGGTGATTGTATTCTCCTAAACACAGAATAACAACCCCTAGGACCGTCTGATAAAAGGTTTCCTACCAATATTGTTCCTTTTGTAACGGATATGCCAGCCATTACTACTACTCCATTTCCTAGGTCATTCACTTGGTTTTCCATGGGAGTCCCTATATCTATATCCAGTGCTCCCGTTGCATAAGTTCCTGTGAAATAAATGTTTGATTCAGGCCAGTCATTTGCCAAGATATACATATCTACGGCTTGGCTGAGAGATTTAAAGACGGTTAATTCTTGCACGACACGTGCTTTCATAACCGCTTTCTGATATTGCGGCAGCGCAACGGCAGCCAGGATACCTATAATTAAAACCACTACTAACAGCTCTATAAGCGTGAATGCGCGACTTTTCATACACTTTCCTCCTTTTTTCATTCCAACATAAGAAAAGTGTACCAAAAAAAAAGAACGAGTCAAGGGTAACTTTCACTTTTTCCGCTCCCTCCGGCGAAAAAACAAAAAGAAAAACCCTGCTTTCAAAAGCAGGATTTTCAGAATGCAAATCTATAAAAAATGATTTCTTAACGCCACACGAAACGTCACCCATCAGGTGTAACTTTCCAAATAAGTGTGCAGACCTTCCTTTTTGGCTTGTGCGACACCGGTGGCATATAAAGTTTCCGCCTCGTCCACTTGCCCGGTAGCATACAAGACTTGCGCGAGGGCGAGTTTGGTTAAAATTTGTCCGCGCATTTCGTCTGAATTATCAAACAAGACTTGTGCCTCACGCAAGTCGGCCAAGGCCTGCGGCAATTTGTTGCGGCGTTTTAAAATATCGGCCCGTCCCCATTTGACAAAGCCCAAATCCACTTTATCGCCAATTGCACTGTACAATTTATCTGCCTTGTTATAATGGCGCAAGGCTTCATCGTATTTGCCTTGTTGGCGCAGACCGTTGGCCATACCGCAATTGGTGTAAGCTTGGCCAAATAAATCTTCGGTCTTATTAAAAATTTTTTCCGCTTTTTTATAATAATTGACACAATCATTAATCTTGCCCGCAATGCGGCTAATTCCGGCTAGTCCGCAATAGCCGTAGGCCAAATTAATTTCATCACCGCATTTTTGGGCATATTGAATTGCTTTTTTAAATTGTGCAATCCCTTCGGTAAGCATCCCCTTGAGGCGGTAAACTCCCCCCTTGGCCCAGCAAATAAAGCTCATACCCGCATAATCTTTCTGTTGCGTGTACGCGGCCAGCACCACGTCCAACAGTTCCAACGCCTTGTCTAGTTTTCCCCACGCACGCAACGCCATCCCCATTTCTTGCATCGCGCGCAATATATATTCGTCATACTCCAATTCCGATGCCATTTTAAGCGCGTCATCAGCCAGTTCATACGCCGCCGCCGCAATGCCGAGCGTGCGGTAACACGCCGCCATGGCAAGCAAAATATCCATACGCTCTTCGGCCTGCACAGAAATTTTTAATGCTTTGGCATACGTCGCAATCGCGGGCTGGAAAGAGCCCAACAAGCGGTGTGCTTCGCCTTGTAAAAACAGCGTCTGCGCGTCTAAATTTTTTTTATTTTTCAATGCATCCAATACTTTGGACGGAGTAGTATCTAACCAATCTTGCAATTGCGTAATTTGTATCTTTCCAGCCATATTTTTTCCTTTATATACCTAAATATTTTTTAATTTCTGCCAAGGTGGCCGCCAAATCATACGGTTTTCCGATAAAATAATCCGCTCCGGCTTCTTGAGCACGGGTGCGGCTTTCTGCGTCAGTAAGCGTGGACATAATTACAATAGGAATACGCCACGTGGCATCGTCTGTCTTTAATAACTTACACACCTCAAATCCGCTAATGCGCGGCAGCATTAAATCCAATAAAATTAAATCCGGTTTTTCACGTTTTGCAGCGGATACCCCTTGCACACCGTCAGCCGCCCATATCGTTTCTATATCGGATAATTTGAGTGCACCAATCAAGGCCCCAGCCAAAGTTTTGGAATCTTCAATGAGTACTACTTTCTTCATGATAAAGGCTCCGCTTTGTTTTTATACAATTGTCCAAGCTTTACATACTCGCGCGCGTTTTGCAAGATACTGTTCATTTCGTCCTCGGTCAGTTCCCGAACAACTTTAGCAGGTACTCCCATCACCAGCGAACCCGCCGGGATATTTTTCCCTGCCGTTACCACCGCACCAGCGGCAATTAAACAGTTGGGACCTATTTCGCTTTCCAGCACCACCGCATTCATCCCGATTAAACAATTATCCCCAATTTTACTGCCATGCACAATGGCTCCATGCCCTACCGTAACGCCTTTACCGATGACCGCCGGACAATTGTAATTGACGTGCACGCAGGCATTATCTTGTATATTGGTATTTTCTCCGATTGTAATAGGAGCGATATCCCCCCGCAGTACTGCACAGGGCCAAATGGAAGCGTTTTCCGCTATTTGCACAGAACCGGATAACACAGCCGTCGGGTGTATATAAGCACTCGGAGCTGTTTTGGGTACTAATTCATCCATCCGTTCTTTCATAATACACCGCCTTCTTGGATTTGCGCTTGGGTATGTCGCCTTCGGAAAGCTGCAATCCCCAATAAATGAAAATACTCACAATACCCGGCAAAATATAATATACCACGCGGTAAATCAGCGTCGCCATCAAGGCCGCATCCCAATCAATACCCATTTGGGCAAAGACAGCCGTCATAGCCAACTCCATAGCGCCCAAACCGCCCGGTAACAAAGGAATTAAAGTGGTCACCATTCCAATAGCAAACCCGGCCACTAATACCGCCGCCGAAATATGTACACCAACTGCACGGAACGCAAAATAAAGCACTAAAATCGTAAATAACCAATCAGCACACACATAAATGATCGTCCAGGTAAGTTTCTTTTTCTTTTTGTGAATTAATTCAATTCCTTCATCTAACTGGTCCACAAAATCATCATAGCGGCCTTTGGGAATGAGGGCACGGAACACATGAAACAAAAATTTATTGAGCCAGCGAAAAATTTTACGCACCCATTTGGAACGCCATTCATTATTAAATAAAAACGTTGTAATAAAGGCACACACCGCACACATCACCACAATTAGCAAAAAGTTTTTGACAATCTGCAGCGTCGTAGCAGAAGCATTAAAAAACATCAGTACCGACCCTTGCAGAATAATCACCGCCAGCACAAAATACAGCAATACTGTAATTACAATACTGGCCGTCACACACATACCAAACGGCACCCGCCGGCGGTTTAACAGGTGTGCGCGCAATGCAAACCCGCTGACTCCCATAGAGGATACCACATAATTTACCGTTGTAGAAACCAAAGCAATTCCGATAGCAGCTCCTTTGTTAATACGCCGCCCCATAATACGCAACACTTCATACAGGCTCATCCCCATTGACACATAAATCAATACTGAGGAAAGTAGGCTCAGGAATAAATATTTGGTCTTCACTTCTTGCCAAATTTTAATCATACTATCTTTACCCTGGTAAACTAAAAACGCAATAATCCCAACGGAAAGAATAATACCGAGCACATATAGTGAGTATTTTGTCCACTTTTTCATAAAATTTCTTTCTCCGCGCGCGTACAACCGAAATACCCTGTAAAAATTATATAATTTATTAAGGCAATTGTGGAAAAAAGGGAATAGCATGAAAAGTATTAAAGTCATAGGTGCCAAAGGACATAATTTAAAAAACATTACCGTAGAATTACCGAAAGACAAAATGGTTGTCGTAACGGGTCTGTCCGGCAGCGGCAAAAGTTCGTTGGCATTTGATACCATTTACGCCGAAGGACAGCGACGGTATGTAGAAAGTATGTCTGCCTATGCCCGGCAGTTTTTGGACTTAATGGAAAAACCGGACGTGGAACATATTGAAGGCCTTTCTCCCGCCATTTCTATTGAGCAACGCAATCCCTCTAAAAACCCACGCTCTACGGTATCTACGGTAACGGAAATTTATGATTATTTGCGTTTATTATTTGCACGTATTGGCAAACGGCACTGTCCGCATTGCGGTCGCCCGGTGGAGAGCTGGTCCGTACAAGGTATCGCAGCTGATATTTTAAAGAAATTTAATGAAAAAAATGTATATATTTTTGCTCCGTTGGTGCGTGGACGTGCCGGAACGTATGAGGAATTATTTGCCCGTTTAAAAAAAGAGGGATATGTAAAAGTGCGCGTGGACGGTACCATCTGTCAGTTAGATACACCTCCCACCTTGGAGCGTTATAAAAAACACACCCTTGAATTGCTGGCGGATGAAATATTTGTAGAGGAATTGGAACGGGAACGCTTAGTAGAGTCTTTAGAACTGGCACTTAAATACGCCAAAGGCCTGGTGACTGTACAAGAAAGCGAAGGCAATAAACCCAAAGAATTTACCTACAGCGAAAGCAATGCCTGTGCACATTGCGGTATCGGATTTTCGGAAATGGAACCGCGCTTGTTTTCGTTTAACTCCCCGTACGGGGCGTGTCCGGAATGTAACGGACTGGGCATTAAAATACAAATTGCCGAGGATTTGGTGGTCCCCGATACCTCTTTATCTATTAATGAAGGCGCTATTGCCGCGTGGGATAATCCCGTTACCACACGCACTCACCGTTGGAAAACCTCTTGGAGCGGCTATTATTATGATATTTTAAAGCAAGTCTGCCGCCGCGAGCATATCTCTATGACTACCCCGTGGAATAAACTACCCAAGGCCCAGCGTGATTTGTTGTTATACGGCACGGGGGATGCCTATTACCGTTCTATCATTTCCGGCACAGACCAACATTTTGAGGGCGTTATTACAAACCTAAAACGCCGCCACGATGAGAGCGAAAGTGACTTTGTGCGCGAGGAAGTGTACAACCGTTTTATGCGGGAAGTGGAGTGTCCTCAATGTCATGGAAAACGCCTAAAACCCGAAGCTTTAGCAGTATACGTGGGTGGTAAGAATATCGCCGAAATCTGTGCCATGCAAGTATCGGACGCCAAAGTGTTTTTTGATCAATTAAAATTGACTGAAAAAGAGAAAACCATCGCCAGAGATGTACTCAAAGAAATCAAAGCACGGCTTGATTTTTTGAACAGCGTGGGGCTTTCTTATTTAACCTTAAACCGTAAAAGCCAAACTCTTTCCGGCGGAGAAGCGCAACGTATTCATTTAGCCACGCAAATCGGCTCGGGATTGACTGGAGTGCTGTATGTACTGGATGAGCCCACTATCGGGCTTCACTCCCGCGACAATGACCGACTGATTGCTACGCTCAAAGACCTGCGCGATTTAGATAATACGCTCATTGTAGTAGAACACGATAAAGACACTATTTTGGCATCCGACTGGGTGGTAGAACTAGGCCCCGCCGCCGGAGAACATGGCGGACAAGTGGTTACACAAGGCCCTACAAAAGAATTTTTGAAGGATAAAAATTCCCTGACTGCTTCCTATTTAAACGGCCGCCGCTGTGTATTGCCGCGCGCTCAGTTGCGCAAAGGAAATGGCAAAACAATTGAAATTATCGGGGCCAAACAATTTAATTTAAAAAATATTGATGTCAAAATTCCACTGGGGAAATTGGTTTGCGTAACCGGCGTATCAGGTAGCGGAAAAAGTACCCTGATTCATCAAATTTTATATAAGGCATTGGCACAAAAATTTTATCACGCCAAAGAAATCCCGGGCGCCCATAAAACTATAAAAGGATTGGAGAATATAGATAAAGTCATTATCGTGGACCAAAGCCCCATCGGCAAAACACCGCGCTCCAACCCGGCTACTTATATCGGCTTATTTACGCATATCCGCGAATTATTTGCGCAAATGCCGGAAGCTAAACGCCGCGGCTACCAAGCGGGACGATTCTCTTTTAACGTCAAGGGCGGCCGTTGTGAAAAATGCCAAGGTGACGGGATTTTGAAAATTCAAATGCAATTTTTGCCGGACGTGTATGTCAAATGTGAGGAATGCCACGGCAAGCGTTTTAATGAAGACACCTTGCAGGTAACCTATAAAGGCAAAAATATCGCTGATGTTTTGGATATGAGCGTATCACAAGCGCTAGAATTTTTTGATGCTATTCCCAAAATCAAACGTTATTTACAAACTTTGCATGACGTGGGATTGGGTTATATTAAATTGGGGCAAGCCGCTACCACCCTATCGGGCGGAGAAGCACAACGTGTCAAGCTGGCAGACGAACTATCCCGCAAAGGGACCGGACGCACGTTGTATATTTTAGACGAGCCCACCACCGGGCTGCACTTTGCCGATATTGATAAACTGCTGCACGTGCTGCACGATTTGTCCGACCGTGGCAATACGGTGCTAATCATTGAGCATAATTTAGACGTAATAAAAACAGCAGATTGGATTATTGATTTGGGGCCGGAAGGCGGCGATGGTGGTGGACAAGTTGTCTGTGCCGGGACTCCACAAGACATAGTGAAATGTAAAAAATCCTATACCGGCCAGTACCTAAAACCGGAACTAGACGCGGTAAGTAACTATCTTAAAACCCATCCGCAAGCGCAACTGCACACGCCAAAAGAAAAGAAAAAATAGACCGAATGGTCAAAAGTGTACCTAAAGAACAAGACAAGAGATAAAAATCTTTCTCGTTTATTTCAATTAAAAACAGGCTATCTCGGGGTTTTTCACAATACTAGGAATTTACCGTTTACTAAATACGCAGCCGCAATAGGTTTGGTTATAAAGGCACATTTCTTGGTTTAAAGCGCGGCGCAACTCCTCCAATCCGCCTTTGCGCCAATTGGTGGTATCATACGGCAGGCCCGTCTTTTCGGCGGCGCGAGCGGCAGCGGCATTGACCTGTTCCAAATCTTTATGACGGGAAATCCCCAACACCGAGGAAAACGCCGTAAATCCATTTTCCTTGGCATATTGCGCAGCGCGTTGCAGGCGAAGTTCAAAGCACACACTGCACCGCCGACCGCGCTCCGGCTCCCGTTCTAGTCCGCGCACGGCCTCGCGCCACACCTGCGGCTCATAAGGTAAAGAGACAAAAGGCACCCCGAACGCCCGGCAGACTCGTTCATTTTCCGCTAAACGCTTTTGGTATTCCTCGGCCGTATCGATATTGGGATTGTAAAACAAAACAGTGAAATCACGCTTCTCTTTGGCTAACTGTTTAATAACACCACACGAGCAAGGCGCACAGCAAGATAGTAACAATAATTTCTCGGACATAAAATTAATTCCAGCGGCGGTCTGAAAGATACTGGTCCCCGTTTGTCCAATAATAGTACATACTATACACAGCCAACACAAAGCACGCGATGCCCATATATATCAAGACGTGTCCGATGATTACATCATAGTCAAGCAGCCCAAGTGGTTTTAAAATATAATACCAATCTCCTTTCACTTGGCCTGGGGCAAAATTGCTCATCATATCTGACGAAGTAAGCCGCATTTTCATCACACGCGCATCGGCAGCATAAACGCCAGCTCCGTATAAAGCCGTAGAAAGCCAATACATTCCGACAGGCAACAGATACCGTCCGCCGCTCAAACGCAACGCCACTACACATACAGCCAAGGGAATTAGTGTCTCCACGCCGTTGCCCATAGCAGCCATCCACCACTCGCCAAAAGCATGACAAGAGCTGTAGCAAATTCTCCAACCTATCGCTCCCACCAAATTGTGTCCCGCCATTTCATGCGTTAAATAATTGGGTAAATACACAAATACATTATCCAACAGATTAGCCAAAAAAGTATGACTTCTGTACCCGTTGGCATCTATTTCCAGTGCTGCGCCTGTTTGCGTGCACAGCCACACCATAGCCCCTACGCAAAAGAGTACGCCCCAAAAAGACCATTTGAAATAGAGGAAACTTTGGCGGTAGGGATCTAACCACTGTATAAATCGTTTCACATAGCTATTGTAGCAAAAAAATCCCCGGGGCAGTAGAAAACTGCGCCGGGGGTTTTGTTAAAAAACTTATTTTGTTTTTACTGTAAAAGGTTATTCTTGCAGTGTGTTCCATCCATCATTTGGAAAATTTCCAAATGGGTCAGCTCCTTATCCGGACTATTCCACTGTACCTCGTTGGCCAAATCCGCCAAGGTTTTACCTGTAGAATAATAAAACTGTCCATCCGCAAGTGATAAAACAAGTTTTTTGTATTCTTTCGTTATTTCAGTATCTTCAAATTTCTTAAATGAGTTAAAACTCTTTCCCAGGGCATCCATGTCTTCAAAAGAAACAGGCTGGTTGTGAATCGTTTTGGACAGAACATTTTGATAGGCTTCATCCAAGGCTCTGTTTTCTTTTAAGATGATAGAAAAGACAGCCTTTTCGTTTAACGAGAACGGCTTCTTTATCATCATGTCGTTTGCTACATACTTTATGGAGTAGTGGTTCGACATTGCTTGTGTACGCAATGCAGCTGCTTTTTCAATCTCAAATTCAATGTTACGCGACAAAGAGTCAATCTCTCTGGTGTCATAAGGAGTCAACTCAACAGGTTGCTTGCCTTTATATGACCGTTGCGTCTGCGCCATTGCCACGACGGGGGTTATCAAGAGTAAACCCATTACTACATACACTAGTTTTTTCATATACACTAATTCTCCTTGTTTTCAAACAGCTGCGCAAGTATATTTGCGCTACACTTATAGTATCGTAAAAAAGCAAAAACAACACAAGGGTCTTTGGACCTATAGGCAACTAGGGCTAAAGTCCTAAAAAATACCCCGCCAGAGCGGACGGGGGACACGGCCAAAAGCTAGTTTAACTAATATCGGCCAGGCGGCTAAACAATTCCTTTTGCTCTTTGGTTAAAGTGCGCGGCACATCAATGTTCAGCGTCACATACAAGCTGCCTTTGCTGTTTAATCCTTTGCCGCTGAGTTTTAATTTCTTACCATTGTGAGTGCCCGCCGGAACCCGGACCTTTACCGGGCCGTCCAGCGTCGGCACATAAATCGTTCCGCCCAGCGCCGCTGTCCACGGCATGAGTGTAGCCTGCGTATGCAAATCTTCCCCCTCCAGGCGGTACGTCAAGTGCGGGCGGATTTTGATAACCAAATACAAATCTCCGTTTCCGCGCGCGGAGGGATTGCCCAGGCCTTTGAGCTTAATGCGTTTCCCCTCACCCACGCCGGCGGGTAATTTGACCGTCACATTACGGCCGTTGGGCAGGGTCAGCTGCATTTGTCCGCCGCGGTGGGCATCCTCTAAATTGAGTGCCAGCTCTGCCTCGGCATCGCCGCTGCGTGCACCGCCGCGCGCGCTGCTCCCCATTCCTGCACCGAACGGATTGCTGCCCATGCCGCCAAAGCCTCCCATACCGCCAAAAATACTTTGGAAGAAATCACTAAAATCTGCCCCGCCAAAATTCCCGCCGCCGTTGGAGCTGAAATTATAATAAGTATTTCCGCCGTTGCTATACTGTTGGTAAGCACCGCCAAACGGATTTGCCCCGCCGTAAGAGGAACGCCCGCGACCGGTGCTGCTTGCTCCGCCTCCGCGTGCATAATTTTGATATTCCTCTTGTCCGACCTGGTCGTAAATCGTGCGTTTCTGTTTGTCGGACAACACGGCATAAGCCTCGTTAACATCTTTGAATTTTTCCGTCATCGCCGCTTTTTCCGATTCGGGATGCAAGTCCGGATGATACTTGCGCGCGGCGGTTTTGAAAGCTTTTTTAATTTCGGCATCGGTGGCATTTTTGCCTACGCCGAGAATTTTGTAATAATCTTTATATGCTGCCATAGTAGACTCCCCCTTTTGTTATTTCTATTTTATATAATTTATGTGGAAATTTAAACCACCCGGCACAAAGAAAATATTTACAAACTGCTCTTTTTTAAGTACAATAATTAGGTAGCAAAAAGATTTATTCGCCCTTAGCTCAATGGTGGAGCGACCGGCTGTTAACCGGTAGGTTGAAGGTTCGAGTCCTTCAGGGCGAGCCATTTACCGACGTAACTGTAGTAAAAATTGTAGTAAATAAACCCCGGTCAAAAAGGCCGGGGTGTTTTTATTTTAAGCTTCAATTTGTTTAGGGTGTATTTTGGTTTTTTGACCGGTCCACAGATTTTTCTATCAAAACCAACCAAAACGCTTTCTGCGGGCTGGCGGTGCAGCGCATAACTCCGCCAATGATAACACTCCCAATGGCACGCAGTCTGCATCCACCACAGGCACTATCAGCTGGCCTTGTGCCAATATTTCACGTGCTCCTTCGGCTAAGGCAGTAGCAGATAAACTTTTTACTTCTGACATTACAGACCCGGCCAAGGAGCCCGGCGCAAAAAATGCCAGTTCCACCGTACGGATAATACCTTTTAATTTCCCCTCTTTTCCGGCAATAATGAGACAAGCAGCAGGTAATTTCTTGCGCGGCAGTGTTTTAAGTTTTTCCAATATCTCCGCTATTTTTGTCTCTGTTTTAAAGGTGATGAAATCACGATTCATTTGTGCCCCGGCACTGCCAGCGGGCCAAGAATGTCCCTGCTCCAACAATGCTGTCCAAGACGGAGAAAGCAAGGTTTTCATTTTTTCACGTTGAGGAACAGAAAAGGACTGATAAATTTGCACTGCTTGCGGCAAACACAAACGGGCTAAAATATGGGCCGCCTGCCGGGAAGGCAGCCGCCGTATTACCGCCGCAGCTTTTACCGCTTCCATTTGGTTAAAACACGCCACCAACTGTTCTGCTTTGAGGGGTTTAAGCAGAGACAGCGCCTCGTGCGTGGCCAAACTGTCCAACGCTTTGGCCGCAGCGGCAGGCGCAGCAGCAATAAACTTCTCTGTTACCCACGGCAGCAAGTTCAAATTCGGTCCGTTCATAGGCATATTCCCAAATTACCCCTTTTCTTTCCGGTTGTTTTTATTATAATAAATATGAAATAGTCCGTGCCTGTTAATCTGCTCCAACTTAAGGAGGATGTATGTTTTTTAGTAAACCAATTCACGATTTAACCTTTGACGATATCGTAGCCTTTTGTCGCCGTCAAATCCCGGAAGGGAAACAGTTAGATTACAAATATCTGCTGCCTAAAAATAAAGAAAAATTTGCTAAAGTGATTGCCTCCTTTGCTAATGCCTTAGGCGGTACCATTATTATCGGGGTCAATGATGATAAGAATGATAAACCCCGGCCGCCCTTTACCGGTATTGCTTATCACGAAAAAATACGCAATATGATTGAGGATATCATCCAAGCCTACATTGACCCGGTGGTTTTTGTGGATATTAACATTTGTATCAGCAAGGACGGCCAGCGGATGTTTGTAGTGATTGATATTCCGCAAAGCAATTTAACTCCTCACCTGGTAGGTCCGCTCAAACGCACCTATATCCGCACCGGACAAAGCAGCCGTCCAGAGGCAATTGTGCATCCCAGCCGTTTGCCCTGGTTATTGGACCACCGCAAAAAATCTGAACGCTTACGCCATATCCTGTATGACAAAGCCGAGAGCCATTTTGAAAATTACATCAAAAACAAAAACGCAGATATTAGTATGTTAAGTGTAGCTACTTTATCCCTGCTTCCGATGTATCCCGAAGAACCGCTTCTCCCTTATCATCAACTGCCCGACCTGATTGCACAATGTGCGCCGGGATTACAACAAGTTTCCTCTATTTTGCAACCTGTCCAAGATGGAGCCGCCATTATTGACAGCTCTGCTGCGTCTCACCGGATGTGGGAATTTAATTCATACGGGCTGTTAATGGCTAAATGGCAAATATCCCAGCAAACTGTAGTAAACGGACACACATTGCAAGCACTTGATTTTTATACTTTTGCTTCCGAGGCTATACAGTTCTTTCATACGGCGGTATGTTTTATTGAAAAACTGTCCTTTGGCGGTCCGTTATCTTTCCGTTTGAAAATGAATAAAATGCGCGGGTTGAGAACTCATTTTGGCAAACAACACGCCACCGCTTTAGAGGACTATGTACGCTTGGACGAAAATTATAATTTGGCCCAGTTGCAAACACAACTTCCGGTTGTATTGCAGCATATTTTACAAACAGCGGCGTGGTCCTTGGGATTACAAATCTCAAAAACAGACTTAGAACAATTGGTTCAAAAACTACTGGCGGAGCAAATTTATGGAGAGTAGATCCACTGCTAATCGGGGATTTTCATTGCTAGAATTATTGGTGGTGTTGGTCATCCTGTCCGTTCTCACAGCCACTGCTATTCCGTATTATCAAAATGCCGTACAGAGCGCACGTAATGCGGAAGCCGTAATCTGGTGGGGTGGAGTAAAACGTTGGACAGGCGGAGCTAGCATGAACCAACAGCGCGCCGAGCGCATAGAAAAAGATGTCAATGAAAACGGAAAATTAAAATATTTCACGCTTTCTGTTCTTTGCCGTGAAAAAGAAAACGAAACAGAGCCTTGTTGGGAAGCGGAACTGCGTTTAAAAGACAGCTCGCAACATCTCCAATACTACTTGGCTACCGAAAAAAATTTCAGTACGCTGCTGTGTGTTCCGCTCAATAGTGCCGGAAATTCTTTTTGCCAGGGACAATCGGGGCAGGATGGCCCACCAGACCGCCGGGTCAACGGCCAAGATGCTTATGTTATACGCTATTAACCTGGTGGAACGCGCGCGCATACAGCATAAATTTGCTATGATGTAGGTATATGCAAAAAACGCTTAAAGTAGGAACGATTAAGATTTCCAATCATCTCCCGCTTGTTTTTTTGGCGGGTACTTGTGTTATTGAAAATGAAGCACACTATCTAAATACCGCCAAGACTTTGCAAAAGATTATCGCTGCAACCGGACATCCGTATATTTTGAAGGCTTCGTTTGATAAAGCCAACCGCACTTCGCTGACAGCTTACCGCGGACCGGGATTGGCCAAAGGGCTGGCCATTTTGGAAAAGGCCAAAAAACTAACTGGTTTACCTTTGCTAGTGGATGTACACGAACCCTGGCAGGCCGAAGAAGCAGCCCGTGTGGCCGATATACTGCAAATTCCGGCCTTTCTCTGCCGCCAGACCGATTTGGTTTTGGCGTGTGCCGCCACCGGTAAAGCAGTCAACATTAAAAAAGGCCAGTTTTTAGCTCCCGGCGCGATGGAGCAAATTATTAAAAAAATTGAATCAACGGGCAATCACAAGATTTTATTAACGGAACGCGGTTCCAGTTTTGGATATGGAGATTTAGTAGTGGATATGCGCTCGCTGGAAATCATGAAACAATTTGGCTATCCGGTCATCTTTGATGCTACGCACTCTGTGCAAAAACCGGGTGCCTTAGGAACTGCTACTGGCGGAAATGCCGCTCTGGCGCCTGTTTTAGCCAAAGCCGCTACTGCCTTGGGTATTGCGGGTGTATTTTTTGAAGCCCATCCTTGCCCGCAAAAGGCTTTATCGGACGGCCCCAATTCGCTTAATATGAAACAAGTAGCACAAATGACACGCCAGTTAGCCCAGTTGGATAAACTGGTTAAAAAATTTAAATAGGAATGTATGAGCCAATCTTTTAAACCGACACTTAGATGGCATTTTCATGTAGTACTTGCCCTACTACTGTTGTGCCTTGCAGCATTCTTTTGTGTGGTACTGGTCAGCCGGCATTTACCGCCTGCCTACCGGCACAGAATACCTGCACCCGAATTGACTCCCTGGCTCCAGAGATAAACTTATGAAACTAAATGTAAAAGAAATTTTAAAAACAGCCCGCCACGTATTAGAAGTGGAACACAAGGCCTTGGAACTTTCGCGCAAAAGTTTAGACGATGGATTCTTAAAAGCTGTCAAGGCTTGTGCTGAAACAAAAGGCCGCGTTATTGTACTAGGTATTGGTAAAAGCGGGTTAATCGGACGAAAAATCTCCGCCACTCTAGCCTCTACGGGTACCCCTTCTTTTTTCGTACACCCGGTGGAAGCCTTGCACGGAGATTTAGGGATGATTATGAGTGGCGACGTCATTCTAGCTATTTCTTATTCAGGCCAAACTGAGGAAATTAACAAGATTTTACCTTCCTTGGCAAAACGCAAATTAACTATTATTTCTATGACGGGCCACGAACATTCCAAACTGGCTTTGATGTCGGATATCCATATCAAAATTTACATTGACAGAGAAGCCTGCCCATATAACCTAGCCCCCACCGCCTCTACCACAGCCACCTTGGCGGTAGGAGATGCACTGGCAGTCTGTCTGATGCAGCTAAAACACTTTGAAAAAACAGATTTCGCTCTTTTTCATCCCGGAGGTTCCTTAGGTAAATTGCTGACGCAATACGTCAAGGATTTAATGCGTAAAGGAAAGGACAACCCCACCATCGGCGAAAAAGCCACCGTCAAAGATGCGCTGCTGACGATGACTAAAAACCACAGTGCCGGAGCAGTCAGCATTATTGATAAGAAAGGGCAGCTGCTTGGGTATTTTACGGACGGTGATTTACGACGGGAATTGCAAAAGGGCGAGAGCATGATTCACAAAAATATAACCGAAGTGATGACCCGTAACCCGTATCACATTTTGGATACGGCTCCGGCCATAGAAGCGGCCAAACTCATCCATGCCACCCACGTAGACAATATCCCCGTGTTGGACAAAACGGGCAAGGTAGTAGGCATTGTAGATGAAAAAGATTTAATTGAATTTATCGCTCTGCTGGATAAAAAAGAATGAAAAAAATCGGTTGGCTGTTACTGCTTGGATTATTAGCTGCGTGCGGAGGAGAAAACTCCTTCTCCCCTGACGATGGCGAGTTACAGCAAGCTCATTCCGTCACTTTGTTTGAGTCCAAGGACAGCCAAAACAAATGGATCTTGCACGCCGATACTGTAGACTTTGAAGATATGGCACACGCGGTGCTTACCAATCCGCACCTGATTTTGCGGGAAAATGGACAGGACAGCGCCGATATTACAGGTAAACGCGGCATACTGGATTATGCGCAAAAACTCGTCCGCATTGAGGGAGATGTCCGCGTACATTCCCTGACTCAAAAAATTCTATTAACTGCTGACCATATTTTTTACGACCTTGATAAAGACCGCGTATGGTCCGATAAGAAAACTATTGTAACACGCGGCAGCGCTAAGATTACGGCCAAGAACGGCATAGAAACCGATTCAAAACTGCGTCAAATTGAATTTAAAAACCAAACCACTCAGCTGCCAGCTGACCCGCAGGAATTACAGGGAGTTTCCAAATGAAGGGCTTACCGCAACTATTGCTTTGGACTGCAGCAGCAGTTTGTTTAAGCGGTTGTTTCTCTTTAACTGACACCCAAACAAGTGCTCCGGCACTGCCGGTTACTGCCTCTTTGGAACAAGCTGCCGAACAAAAAAAACAATCCCTTGCTACGCTCAAACCTTCTGCCGTCTCTTTGCCCGAGGCGTTAGGCGGGATTCTATCCAGTGACCGTTGGACCGTTTACCAGGAAAAAGAGGAAGAAGAATTTGAAGGAAATGTACACTACGATAACGGCCAGTATATCTTCCGGGCTGGATATGCCTTATCCCAACGCAAACAAAACCTCTTTACGGCCCGCGAGAAAGTATATTTGCGCCGCAATGAACCGGACGGCGTATGGTACGAACTGCACGCACCACAAGCGGTCTACAATTACAAAACCGGATGGGGCCAGGCAGAGGCTCCATCGGGCCAACAAATTAAACTAGTCTACCATACCGCTAAAGGGGATTTAATTACGGCATACGCCCGGCGGGCTGAATTTAATACCAAACAACAAACTTACGTATTAGCAGGCCGGGCACGCGTGCTGCATCAAAACGCCCAAGGGCAACTTACCACACTGAAAGCAGACCGCATATCCGTCAAACAAAAAACACGGTATGCGCTTTTAAAAGGCCACGCCTCAGCCGATAATGACACCTATCATTTTCAATCCGATGCCATTGAATACGACGGTATTGCCCAACAAGCTTATGCCTATGGGGACCGCCCGCTTGCCCAAGGCTCCACCCCGGACGGCACATTTGCTATAATAGCAGACAAGGTGACCGCCCAAACAGACAGCCGCAAAATTCATTTAGAAGGTGATGTGCAAGGGTGGGTAGTTTCGCAGCAAATCAATCAGTCTAAAGCCAATAAAAAATTATAAGGAAATTTATGGAACTTCGCAGCGATAACGTCGTCAAAACATACAAGGACCGCATGGTGGTCAAAGGGGTAAATATACACGTCAAATCCGGCGAAATTGTCGGGTTACTGGGACCCAACGGGGCTGGTAAAACCACGACCTTTTATATGATGGTAGGTTTTATCCGCCCGACAAAAGGCCGCGTATTTATTGACCAGCAGGAAGTGACCGCGCTTCCCATGTACGAACGCGCCCGCCACGGACTGGGATATTTGGCCCAGGAGCCGACCATTTTTAAGGGATTGACGGTGGAAGAGAATTTATTAGCGGTGTTGGAACGGATTTTGGCAGACAAACAGGAACAAAAACGCCGGGTGGATGCGTTGCTGGAGGAATTTGGGCTAACCAAACTGGCGCGCCAAAAAGCCTGGACTCTTTCCGGTGGCGAAAAACGCCGTATGGAAATTGCACGCTGTATGATTAGTAATCCGCAAATTATTTTGTTGGACGAACCGTTTGTGGGCATTGACCCGATTACCGTATCAGACTTGCGCCAAATGATTTTTAAACTCAAAGATAAAGGTATCGGCGTACTGATTACAGACCATAATGTACGAGAAACCCTGCCACTGACCGAGCGCGCGTATTTGATTTACGACGGAAAAATTTTGGTAGAGGGCGACCAAAACACCTTGCTCAATGACCCAAATGCCCGGCGGCTCTACCTAGGTGAAGATTTTAAGATGTAATACCGTTTGTATGTATCACAAAGGTAATTGATGCCACAAAAACCCCGGTATCAAACCGGGGTTTACTCTTTTTATCAACAAATATTTCTGCAACAGGTTATTCATCCGCGCCGCAAGTCCCAATATTGTAGCTTGTCAAACCATAATATAGTTCACAACTGTTTGAACTATTTGAACTGTCTTGGCAAAAGAAGCGCTGTCCGTTACTTTTATATTTGCTGCATATGTTTCCTGATGTCGAAGCACACGTTTCCTCAGCTTCCTCTCCCAAAAATAAAAAAGTCGTATCCTTGGCATCGCCCCGGCTACGAACTGCACACACGGCATTCGGGAAAGTAGACGGGTACAGAGAATAAGTAAATTCCTGTGAATTCACAAAGCCAATATCTAGCTGGTTAATGGTAAACGCTCCGTTGGTAAAATTAGCCACATTACGTTCATCCATTAGGCGCTGTTTGGCCTCCCCCAACCGTTTCAAATTTGTTTCTACTTCGGCCAGGTGGGATTTTTCAAGAGCCCGGTCAAACATCGGCACTGCCATTGTCACCAAAATAATCAAAATTAATACAACTATCAATATCTCTACCAGAGTAAAACCTTTTCTGTTAATCATATACAACATCTCCCGTATAGTCAATGCCATAAGTATCACACAGACTTTCATCTCCGCTGCAAACGAAATCACTTCCATTGTAATATAATTCTACCGCACTGGAAGGTTTCGTAATCTTTACATAACATCCGCCGGATTTCCACCCGGGACCATCGCTTTGCAATTTATAATTAAATCCTGCTCCGATAATCGTTTTTGTTCCTGAATTTAGTTCAAAACCGGTAGGCAACAATCCGCCGTTTTCCCCCACGCTATCCATACGTTCCAAATTCTTAATATTGGAAGGTAAATCTGCATAGCTATCCACTCCTGCCTCGGCTACCAACCGTTCACACGAATTCTGCAAGGCCTTGGCCATTACCTGCGCCTTAGTAAAACGGCTCCGCTCCACCACCCGCTGATACTGCGGCAAAGCTGCTCCGGCTAAAATCCCCACAATCAGCACTACTACTAAGACTTCGATTAAGGTAAATCCTTTTCTCATATATTCCTCACTTATTCCAGGCTGAAACACCCCAGACTCTACACGCTTCTGCCGCTTCGGTATTTCCCGAATCAGCAGTACAAGAAAAGTACGTCTTGCCATCCTCAGGTTCTCCATTAAAGATTATCGTCACCGCTCCGGCATACGCTCCCTTAAGAGGCTGAATAGTAATCACATTACTGTTAGCTTGCGTTGGCAAGGTATACTTGAAATTATCCGTAGAAAGTGTCGTACCCTGGGAGTTAAAAGTGCCTTTAACCGTAATATCTAATTTGCGAAAAGTAACTTCTCCGTCATCCGCGGCCACGGCTGCTGCACAACTGTTATATCTGTTTTCCCACGCCAAGCGTTCACACGAATCATAAATAGCACGCGACAGATTCAATGCCTCCGCCACACGCGCACGCTGCACAGAGCGCTTATAGTTAGGTAGCGCAACGCTTGTTAAAATACCAATCATCAAAATAACTACCAATAATTCCAATAAGGAAAATCCTTTCTCATTATGCGACATAATTCTCTCTCCCAACTGTTCTTAAACCAGCTGCTTTCTTTATTATAACTTAATCCTGGCCTAATAAAACAGCTTTTTTCCTGATAAATTTGCTATGATAGCTAATGGCCCGGTAAAAAATTAATTTGTCCGGGCGGAGTAAATTATGCGAATTCAAGATGATATACAGTTGGATTATTGCGATGTACTGCTCAGGCCAAAACGTTCTGCTTTGGCTTCCCGCTCCCAGGTAGAAGTGTTGCGTACCTACACCTTCAAATGGTGCCCGCGGGATTTGCAAGCAACGGGGATCGTGGCCGCCAATATGTTTACCACCGGAACGATGGAAATTGCACGTGAAATGCAAAAGCAGAATTTACTTACCGCATTGCACAAGCATTATGCGGTGGAGGAATTATTGGATTTTCTTAAAAAAAATAAACAGCAATTCGGCAATAACAACTTTCTATTTGTCAGCTCAGGGGTGTCTGATGCAGACTTTTCCAAGCTTACACAAATTATGGACAGCGGCCTGATTTCTAACATTTGCATTGATGTGGCCAATGGGTATTCCCCCTACCTAGTTAACTATATTAAAAAAGTACGTACCGCCTGGCCGGACAGTTTAATTATGGCAGGCAATGTAGTAACAGGAGATATGTGTGAGGATTTGATTTTAAGCGGAGCTGATATCATCAAGGTAGGTATCGGACCAGGGTCCGTCTGTACCACTCGCAAATTGACAGGCGTCGGACGGCCACAGTTCTCCACTGTTATTGAATGTGCCGATGCAGCCCACGGAGTAGGCGGCATGGTGTGTGCAGACGGCGGATGCACCGTACCGGGCGATATATGCAAAAGTTTTTGTGCTGGGGCGGATTTTGTGATGCTGGGCGGTTTACTAGCAGGCCATGCTGAAAGTGCTGGCGAACTCTGCACCAAACATTACCAAACCAGCGAAGTAGATTTGTTGGATGATAAAACGTGTGCGTTGCAAATTGAAGAAAAACAATTCAAAAAGTTTTATGGCATGAGCTCTGAATACGCCCAACAAACACACTACGGTGGCATGAAAAAATACCGCGCCAGTGAAGGTAAAGTAGTAGAAATTCCGTTCCGCGGCCCGATTGAACCCACTTTACTAACACTTTTAGGAGGGTTGCGCAGCTGTATGACTTATATTGGTGCCAAGCGGCTTAAGGATATGCCTAAATGCGCCACGTTCTACCGGGTCAACCGGCAACTTAACAATATTTTCGGCGAAGAAAGATGAAAAGGAGAATAATATGATTAGCAAAGGTACAAAAGTAAAATTTGATTACACCCTGACTGTGGACGGCCAAGTGATTGACACTTCTGCCGGACGCGGTCCGTTGGAATATACCCACGGCGAAGGACAAATCATCAGTGGGCTAGAAGAAGAGCTCAGCCACATGAATGTGGGCGACAAAAAAACCGTACACATTAAAGCCGAAAAAGCCTACGGCCCTGTACTGCCGGAGGCTATTAAACGTGTACCAAAAGAATCCATCCAAAATGCAGCCCAGATTAAAGTAGGAGACATGGTGGGCGCCAGCAACGGTGGACACACCTTCCGGGCCGTAGTCAAAGAAATTAGTGATAAAGAAATTACCTTAGATTTCAATCACCCACTGGCCGGAAAAGACCTGACTTTTGAGGTGGAAGTTAAAGAAATTAATTAATCCAAAAGAAATTTAATTCACACGGACAACATTTTTTTAAAAACTGTCTAAACTACCACAGGATTACTCCCGTGGTAGTTTTTTGCAAAAAGAAAGCATCAAAAAGAGGCTATTCCTCTACGGGCGCAAAACCCATATTCCGCTATACTCTGCCTTTAAATTCAAAACCTAAGGATTCTACGGCAGATTTTACTTCTTCATCGGTGGGATGGCCTTCCACATAGGCCTTATCTTCACTTAAACTTACCGTCACTTTTTTGACAGATTTCAAATTACTTATTGCTTTCGTGAGACTATTTTTACAGTGGTTACAATTCATACCGCCGATTTTAAACGAAACCACCTCAGGGCCTTTGTTCTTTGCCTTTTCTCTTGTGCCTTTAAACAGTATGGCATTGACGAAAAGAGCCAACAATACGACAGAACAAATTACTTTAAAGAGATAAAAATTTCCGTGATGATGCGCCGTCCTCGCAAAGGTAGAAATATCAAACCAACCGGCGGGCAAGAAATTGTCTATAATCAAACCCGAGCATACCGCACCTATAACAAGGGTCGTTAAATACAGAACAAAGGTCTTTCTTCCCAAAACCTTGCCTATTACCAGCATGGAAGCAATATTGGCTGCCGGGCCTGCCATCAACAGGACAAGGGCTGTACCCGGGCTCATGCCTTTCATCATCAAAGCTATGGCTATGGGTATAGAACCTGTTGCGCAGACGTACATAGGAACAGCAACCAGCAACACCAACAACATACTCAACAGTGTATTATTGCTGAATATCATAAAAAAGTCGTCAGGCACAAAATAAGTAATTAAACCGGCCACAATTAAACCAAACAAAAGCATCTTTCCGATATCTTCCATCATCTCCACATAACCGTATTGAAACACCCTTTTTAGTTTTTGCACCCAAGAAAGAACTTCTTGTGTTTTCTCCACCGCAGGCACGGGGGCATTTGCCCTCTCTTTGGAAGTAAAGACGTTGGTTACAAGCCCCGCAAATAGGGCCGTAAAAAAAGCAACTATCGGACGGATAACAGCAAAGGGCAATCCTAGCAGGGAATAAGTGGCAATAATGGAATCTATACCTGTTTGCGGTGTGGCTACCAAAAAAGCAATAACAGAACCTTTGGATGCTCCCTCCCTATACAGCGCCATAGCAGTAGGTATCACACCACATGAGCACAAGGGCAGCGGGATGCCAAAGAGAGTAGCATAGAAAACGGATATCCAGTTATTTTGGGATAAATATTTGGAAAATAATTGTTGTGGGACAAGCACGTGCAAAATTCCGGCAAATAAAAATCCAAGCAGTAAGTAAAATGACATTGCATTGAATATTGAGAATACCGTTACAGTTATTTCTTTTATAAATTCCATTTAACAGACTCCTGTTATAAGAAAGATTGCTCTTGTATAGTGTAGCAAAATTAAGAGAGGGTGTTAATAAACAAAAGCAAGCTCAAGCTGATGCCAAGTATCAAGCCCTTAGTACGCCCTCCCCTTGACTTGTTTTTTTGGTATAATTTTTTTATACTTGAAAGAAAAAGGGAGGAAGTGTATGAAAAAAATTGTCATACTGGCATCAGGACTAGCCTTAGCTGCCTGTGGTGGCGGCGGAGGCGGAAGCCATTCTGGCAGTTCTGCTAGTATATACATTCCGCCGCGGACGGCAATTACATCTGCGGTTGCAAACAGCAATGCACAAATTACAAATATGCGCTCTGAGATTGTGGTTGCATCCAATAGTACTGTTCCTGTCGGCGTTGTAACAACCACCAACAACGGAGTGACCTATGCGTCCTACAGACTGGACGACGTCAAATTGTTTACGGCTGACAACAAAGATACTACAGGGCATTCCTATGTAAATTTGGAATTAAACGCCGAAACAGGCGAAATTGATGCCGTAAAAATGAAAGTGGGAGGCGAGGATAGCGGCCGAGTAGTAAGGAATACGGAGACAACCTTTGCGGGCCCTATTTTTGAATACGTATCTGATGACCCGGAAAATGATGAAGCGATGTTCCGTGTTGTAGACAATGGACTATTGACCGTGACAGATTTGGACACCTTGGCAACGGAAAACAGTTTGTCCGGCGGACATTGGAATCATATAAACGAACAAATGGCCTTCAAAACCTATGGTAAAGACGTCGGTGAAAGCGGATTACAATATGCTGATTTTGGATATTTTAATCCTGTATACCGGTCAAAAAATAAAAATTTGACAACCGACGAGCAAATTATTGCTGCCCGTAAAGATTATGATGATCCGGAGCGTCTAAACCGCAGCGCTGAGTTGGATAAATATCGTGATGATGCTACTTTCGGACAGGAATTAGCCAAAGAGGATTATCAATTATTTGCCGGCGGTTATGCCATTTCCGGTACTACTATGCTCGATACATTGGTTCCGGAAAATAATACCACATACCGAGGTACAGCCATCGGTCGTGTTTATAGCTCTATCAGAACTACTGGCGATAGAGCTGCTTATTTAGGGTCATGGAATATCGAAAAAGATCTCGATACCAATGATGATGATGTGATGGATGCATACTCTGATGCTGCGGGACATGATATAGCGAAAGCTTATATTACCTCTCACGCAACCCTGGAGATTGGCGCAAACGGGGAACAAACCTTGTCTATGCCCTTTAACACACAGGGTGATACAGCTGATAAATTCTACGATGTGACGATTACTAAGGCAACTCCCAATGCAGCTCCGGAGTTTACTTTTACCGGGGATGACATGGGTGATTCAATTTATCGCCGCAACACTACAGAAGGAGAACTCAAAAAAGATTTTACACCGGGATATTACGGTGTGAATACTCCTGTAGAAGCTGCCGGTACTGCCTATTATCGTACCAAACAAACGGATGCGGACGGTTCCCGTGAATGGGAATTTGAAGCAGCTTACGGTATGCAAAAGCAATAAAAAGTGAAACGTTTTATTGTCCTTTTACTTACAGCGATTTGGCCCATAGCAATATGGGCCAATTCGCATACAAAGCAAGTAACTCTATCAGAATTAGAGGCCGTGCAAGTAGCAGGCGATTTGGTTGCTGCTGGTAAATATGACAGTGCTTTAAAAATCCTTACACAACTTCCTCACACAGGACAAACCCCTCTTGAAATAGAACGATGGTACTTAATTGCCCAAATAGAACAGCGTAAGGACAATGTGGAGCAAGCCATCAAAATATACCGTAAAATACTAGACCAGCAGCCGGACCTGGCAAAAATCCGCTACGAATTAGCTTTATGTTATATGCACCAAAAACAATGGTACCGGGCCGACTATCAGTTACGCCTGGCTATGGCCGGAAAAGATATTCCGGACGAAATCAAAAAACGGATGTTGTATTATCGCTATGTAGCGCGTCAAAATAAAAATTGGAATATCTGGTTTAATTTCGGAGCTGCGCCGGACAATAACATCAATCAGGTTACCGGCGGTGCAGAGTGTATTACCACGGTGTGGGGAACTTTTTGCAGACAGTTGCCCGATCCCGTATCGGCGGTTGGATATAACTTGACGTTAGGTGGTAATTACGAATTCAGGCTCACAGATACGTGGCGGTGGAAAAGTGATGGCAACATCTACACAAATATCTATGATAAACATGATTACGATGATTTGTACCTATCCAGTAGTACCGGCCCCCGCTATATATGGAAAAATGGGGATGTATGGCTGGCGGGGGTGGTATCACGCCGTTGGTATGGATGGGACCCGTATAACTGGTCCTACGGCGGCAAATTGGATCTAAATTATGATTTTACCCGCAAACTGTCAGCCGGTTTAACCTTTAGGATAATGGACAATAGGTACGATGAATATGGTGCCTGGCTAGATGGCCAATCTTACTCAGCTCATTTGCGGACATTATATTATTTGAACGCAACAAAATACATTGTTTTGCGCGGAGGTATTGAACGGGATACAGCTGCGGACGATATTTATGCAAATTGGCGTTATTTAGCAGGCATCGGGTTCGGTTCCGAATTGCCATGGGGATTTCATGTTTACCTAGAGCCTTCCTTTTATTGGTCAAATTACGACGGTGAAAAATGGGTTGTAAAACATAAAACCTTTACCAAACTTGCCGAGCGGGATTTGACGCAACGTTACTCTGTATCCTTATCAAACAATAAAATAGACATTTGGGGTTTCGTTCCAACGGTAACCTTTAGCTATACGAGGCGGGATTCCAACGTACCTAACCGCAAATACGAAAAATATACCACTGAATTTACCCTGCATCAACGGTTTTAGCCAGTACCTCTGTACATAACCAGTTTTGGATGAGTTTTGGTAGCGGTTATAGAGGATCGTAACCTTTTAGGAAAATACCAACGCACAGAGCAGCTATTTTCCGTAATATAGTAAAATACTGTTAAGATATATTCAAAAAATTATCAAGTTTAGGAAAGTCTATGGAAGAAACACAAAATATGCGTTCTTTAGCGGCCAGCAGAGAACAAATTATTGTAAAAACCAGTATCGTCGGCATTGTGACCAACATACTGCTTGCCGCATTTAAGGCCACGGTAGGGCTCCTTTCCAATTCCATTGCCATTATTTTGGACGCAGTCAATAATCTCTCCGACGCGCTTTCTTCTGTCATTACGATTATCGGCGCCAAGTTGGCAGGCAAACTGCCCGATAAAAAACATCCGCTGGGGCACGGGCGTATAGAATATTTGAGTTCTATGTTTGTATCTGCGCTTGTGTTGTACGCGGGTATAACGGCGCTGATAGAATCAGTTAAAAAAATTATTCATCCCGAAGAAGCCAATTATTCTCTACTGACGTTGATTATTTTGGTCGTGGCAATTATCGTCAAACTCGTACTTGGCAAATATGTTAAAACCAAGGGTGAACAAGTCAGCTCCGGGGCGCTGATTGCGTCGGGCTCGGATGCGTCTTTTGATGCGATATTGTCTGCTTCCGTTTTGGCCTGTGCGCTACTTCACTTGTGGTGCCATATCTCTTTAGAAGCGTATATGGGCGTGGCGATTTCCGTCGTAATTATCAAAGCTGGTATCGGTATGCTGCAAGAAACGCTTCACGATATTTTAGGCCAACGTCCCGCGCCGGAACTGGTCAAACAAGTCAAAGAAATCATCCAGGCGCAGCCCCTTGTGCACGGCGTGTATGATTTGCTCATTAATAATTACGGTCCAAATAAAAATTATGCGTCTTTGCATGTGGAACTGGACGATACACTTACGGTCGCGCAAGTGGACGAATTAACGCGCAAAATAGAAAATGAAGTATTTCACAAAACGGGCATTATTTTGACGGGCGTGGGCGTGTATGCCTACAATACCAGCAACGAGGAAATCGCCCATATCCGCAACACTATACAAGAAATCGTCCTCTCGCACGACTGGGCTATTCAGATGCACGGGTTTTATGCGGACACCCCCCAGAAAAAATTGCAGTTTGATGTGGTCTTGAGTTTTGACGTGGAGCACAAAGAGGCCATAAAGACCTTAACGCAAGAAGTGCAAGCCAAATTCCCAGATTATACCGTTCAAATTACTCCGGATGTAGATTTGGCTGACTAATTGGCGTTACTGTCGGTAGTCGGATTGACCACACAATACGCTGTAAACGTTCTTGTATAATAAATGCCCATGGTCAAGGAGACCAGGATTTCATCAATCCAATCATTATTGGTTGTCATCTTAACAATCTTGCCGTTTGGGCAAATTGCGGAAAAATCATGCTCGTGTTTGCGACCCATCCCCCAAAAGAAAAAATGGTCCCTTTCCGAATAGGTCTGTATATTGGAATAGTTATCCGCTTTTTTATCCATAATAAACCTTGAACCGGTGCAACCGCACAACACACCAATACATAAAATAGCGCATAAAATAAATAATTTCTGTTTTTTCATAGGTTAGTCCCCTCCTCGGTTGAAGTCTTAGTTTTTCCCAGGTTTGAGTTCCCTCTTAATTTCAATTATACATAACATCAAGAAAACAATAAACAAAATCCACACGATGTAATAAATGTATAAATCAACATTCACCAGCGTATCGGTTAAATCCGGAAATGCGGATAAAACAATCGGAATAAGCAATATCATGAAAAAGATGTCTGCAAAAGAGATTCCTTTACGTATTATATGCGCAATTTTTTTGGCTTTTACCAACGCAGATTTTTCTATTATTTTACTGTACTCTACAATGATATAATATCCCGACATAAATGAAAAAAGCCCGGCGACATTATAAAATAGTTCTTTTTGATTTTCCTCTTCCGGAATCATGCTCCATATTGCCAAAATCATAGCTATGACAATGCACCATCCGGCCATGCGTAAAGTTTTTGACTTTTTCTCCAAGGAAAAAATGGCTAGTGTAACAAAATGCATCATGAGCACGTAACAAGCGATATAAGAAGCCTCAAAATAATTCAATAGGCCGGGATAAAGCGGTCGAATTAAATCTTCAACTAACCAACCAATCCCACAAAAAATATACCCTATAAGCAGATAACGAATACTCAAATAAAGATTTTGCATAATTCAATGTTTAATTAAGTTTACGACGAATTCTATTGTAATAAAATATACGGTATGAGTCAATATAAGGCCAGGTTAATATTTGTTACTGCTTTATGACCAATAAATTGCCAATTTTTATGTATGTGCGGACATAATGTAGTAAAATACTTTTAGGAAATATTTAACTAAAGGAGCCACTATGAAAATTATCCCCTTAAAATACTACGACGGCGGTTATATGACACAGGCGTTCGCCTTTGGCGGTACACGCGATAAAGCCGCTTGCGATCCCAATATCACCTATCCGTCCAGCTTACAGAACTTTCTCATCGATGACGGCAAAGAAGTTATTTTATCCGATACCGGACTTCCGAATAATTCGCAGGACATCCTACCTAAACAAGGCTCCCCTTTATGGATGGGCAAGAAGGTGGCTACTTTTGAAGAAGCCCTTGCTAAAACCGGATACAAGCCGCAAGATATTACCAAAATCGTTGTTACACACAAACACCCCGACCATACGGGTGAGCTCCGGATGTTTCCTCACGCCAAGATTTATATTTCCCAAACCGAAGCAGACGCTATGAAATTAACCGGGGATAATATTATGCGTGTAAATTTTACCGACGGGCCGTATAAGAACTTTCCGGAAAGCCAACGCATCACGGATACGCTTGTGATGGTGCGTGCGGAAGGGCATACCAAAGGCAACTCTGTTTCTATCCTGCAAGATGGAGACGTGTATTATATGTTCCATGGCGACGTAACTTATACGGATGCTGCTTTATATGAAAATGAATTGTCAATCATATTTGAGGATAAAGAAAAGGCCCGCGAAACGCTGACCCGTGTGCGCGAATTCTGCAAGCAGAACCCCACGGTTTATTGCTCCACTCACTGCCCCGAAGGATATGAAAACTTGGAACAGAAAAAAGTAATGAAGTTATAAAAAACTTATTTTTCAATACCGCCCCTTGTTTTGGCAAGGGGCGGTTTTTAATTACAAAGAGTTGTGTTCCTGTTTTGCGGTAGGCATCAGCCTCTTTTTACTAACGCTACTCCCATATCAAACACTTTTTGACATTCTTTTGGAAAGATGTTTTCGTGGCGCAGTTTCTTTGCTTCCGGATTGAACATAGACCACTCCCAATCCAATTTGGAATAATCTTTTAATTGTAACGTGTCCCCGCTTACAAACACTTCCGTAGGCCCCACAAACCGATTTAATGTTTGCTGATAATTATGGATAAGAGACGTGTAACTATCGTCGGGGGCATTACTCGTCATAAGTAGCAACACGGGAAGCACATTTTGATTACAACAAATGTTTTCCGCATTATAGGTTAAATTTTGGAAAATCAAACGCTCATAGAGCGCACGAAAAGAAGCCGTTAATTCACTCAAATAATTAGGAGAACCGATAATAAGCCCGTCAGCCGCTCTAATTGCATCTAACACGGGGGTTAATCCGTCACGGCAAATACAGTGGCCTTTGTTTTTTTCGCGCTTGCATCCAAAGCAGGAAATACAACCTGTATATTTTTCTAATCGGAATAAATCAAATTTTTCTACATTTGCCCCAGCAGACGTGGCCCCTTTAATCGCTTCGTTTATCAGTGTGTCCGTATTCCAACCTTTTCTAGGGCCTGCGTTTACCGCTACAATTTTCTTATTCATTTTGGTCTCCTTCGTGATCTATATTTCTATTTTAACAAATATTAGAATAAAGGATTAAAATGGCTTTATAGTGTCCAAAAGTATGTAGGTTGGCATAATAAAAAGTGGGCATTTCTGCGTATAATTGCTACAATAAGTTTAGGAGAATATGATGGCTAAATTTATCAAATATTACGCACTTGAAATCTATACGGTTATTTCCATCTTGCTGCTTGTGATAGCTGGCATTGTAGGAGGTTTATCCCTTGTTCAAAAATTCGTACTGGTCTATATATTTTTGTTTATTTTGCACGAATGGGAAGAGATGCAATACCCGGGCGGTTTTGCAGATTTAATTGCCAAGATGCTAGAGGTAAAGATTACACCGGAAATGAAAAGAGCCAGCCGTATCCCTACCAGCATTTTGCTACTCGCTTTTACCGTTATTCCTTTGATTTTTCCTCATCATCCGATTACTATTTTGCCTCTCGCATTTCTGGCACTATTTGAGGGAATTGTGCATATACTTGCCATAAAACTTTTCAAATGTCCAACATGCTACTCTCCCGGTTTTGTAACTGCCGAAATGCAGGCCATTGTGAGCATTGTTTTATTCACATACCTGCTTAAACATCATATTTTGGCGGCTACAGACTATCTCATTGGCGCATTTGTTATGTTTGTGTGCTTTGTGATTATGCAGAAAACCATTACCGTGATGATAGGTTATAAATATAGTGAGGTGTTTAAGAATATTAAAAAACAATGGAAAAAATAATCTTTTAGTTTTACCTATCAACTCTTTGCTCCTTACTTAAGTGTAGGGGGCTTTTTATTACTTCTACTGAGCCCAAAAAGCGCACAAGGCATAATAAAAGCGCAAAAAATCGTATCCTAGTAACCGGAAAAATCACGCGGATATAGTGTCCAAACTGTGCCATATACCAGGTGGCACTTGCCCCTTACACGACCGGATAAAATTTCTAATCATATAGGAGTACAGGAGAAATTATACATATTGACAATTATAGATATGTTTAATATACTTATCTTATGGATTATGAACAGACCTCTCAAATCTTTAAGGCATTTTGCGACCCGAACCGCGTACAAATTTTCCATATCTTGCAGAATGGCGAAAAGTGCGCCTGCCACCTGTTAGATATGCTACATATCGGGCAATCCACTCTCTCGCACCATATGAAGATTTTATGCGATAGCGGTCTTGTTTCCGCTCGTAAAGACGGTAAATGGGTACACTATATGATTAACCAAAAATCCCTCATGTTGGCAATTAAAATCTTACAGGGATTTGCAGATAAAGAAAGCAGATAATCTATATTTTTTTGTTAGTCATATCTACATATTTAGATATATGGATAAAAGGAGAACCGTATGTTACAAGTATTTACAAAACTCGCTGATTGGACTGTAGGACTGATGGGACTAGATACCACTACGCAATTAGGTACGTCCGTACATTTCTTTATAGAGGACATTGTTAAAATCTTTGTTCTTATCTATGTGCTTATTTTTGTTATATCGTTATTCCGTTCCCAGTTATCAGCAGACAAAATACGCATGTATTTATCAGGTAAAAACCGTTGGTATGGGTATTTACTGGCAGTATTTTTAGGGGTAGTAACTCCGTTTTGTTCCTGTTCATCTATCCCGTTATTTATCGGGTTTCTAGCTGCAGGTATTCCGTTTGGTATCACAATGTCATTTTTGATTAGTTCGCCACTTATTAGTGAGATTGCTACCGTGATGCTTGTAGGTATGAAAGGGGCGGGTCCGCTAGTGGCTCTTGTCTATGTGCTCGTGGGTGCGGTTATTGCGGTTATAGGCGGTTATTTGGTGGATTTATTACATTTAGAGAAGTATTTGGATTTTGTTCCTAGTGAGCCAACAAGGAAAGGGGGCTGTTCGTGCGGTTGTGGGTGTAAAAGAACTAGAAAGCAAAAGGCCATAGACCTCATAAAATACGCGCATTACTTTGCATGGGATATATTAAAGAGCATAGCACTCTATGTATTACTGGGGTTAATTGTAGGGGCCGCCATACACGGATATGTTCCTGTGGAGTTCTTTGGGAAGTATTTAGGACCGTCTAATCCATTTGCTGTGCCGCTTGCCGCTGTAATAGGTGCACCCATTTATGCTAACCACGTGGGTGTTGTGCCGATAGTCCAAGCGTTGCTGTTAAAGGGGGTGCCTGTGGGGACTGCGTTAGTTATTTTAATGAGCATTACGGCTATATCGCTACCCGAAATAATGATGTTAAAGAAAGTGCTATCATGGAAGTTAATTGGTTTGTTTTTGGGTTACCTAGTAGTTGCTTTTATCATAGTGGGGTATTGTCTTAATTGGATTATGTAGTTAAGGCGGAGAGGAAAAATAATATTTGTGTAGTTTATGGTAATTTGTGAGGATAGTTCCGGATCCCGCAATTTTCCCCATTAGAGAAAAAGGCCAGTTAGTGGCCTTTTTTGTGTTGCTCAAAAAGTTCTCCAAGATGGAGATAGATAAAAAAATCATACAAATACCGACGAGGGGCCCGTTCAGCACACAACAAAAAAGGCACTTCGTAAGAAGTGCCTTATCAAATGGTGGACCGGAAGGGACTCGAACCCCTGACCTCCTGCGTGTAAAGCAGGCGCTCTACCAACTAAGCTACCGATCCGTCTACATTTATTATAGCAAATAAAATTCCCGCGTGCAAAGATTTATTCTTTTTCAGCCGCGCAATCTTCTTCCACCTTGGGGGTGGTGCGGGCCCATTCTTCGGCTTCGCTGCCCCAATTATCCATTACTTCTTGCGGCATTTTATATAAAAGCGCACTGCATTTGGCGCTGACAGAGCCGTCGGGCAACAATATTTCGCCTTCCACCTGTGCGCGTCCGGTGCCGTTTTTAATCACACGGCCGATAGCTTTTAAAGGGGTGTTGGTGGGGGTTACTTTTTTATAAACCACTTCCATTTTAAGCGTTACCATCAAGCGGTTAAAATCATTGGATAAAAGCACCGCTCTGCCGGCTGTTTCATCTAAAATGGTAGCCACAATCCCGCCGTGTACTACGCCGGGGTAAGAGCAATAATTGTCACTCAAGGTAAAATCCGCTTCAATGCAGTTCTCATCGTAATTATTAAACCATTCCATTTTAAGGCCGAACGGGTTTTCGCGCCCGCAGGCAAAACATTTTAAAGAGGTCGGTTGTCTTACTTTTTTCATAGAGGCTCCTTTTTTATATTATACTTTTTCCGAAAAGTCTCCGTCTTATTTGCTACACTAAAAATATGAACGAAATGGAACGAGAATTTAAATGGGCCGCTGTATCCGAGAAAGATTTTGATCGGTTTTTGTCCTCTTTACAAAGTACATTGGGTACGCTTCCCACAGCGGAAGTGCTGAATATTAGCGATTCCTACTTGGACAATACGCAACACCTTTTCTCTTTGCAAAAGGTGGCCTTGCGTATCCGCCAAATGGGGGGACATTTTGAAGCCACGATGAAAAGCCGCACACAGTTAGTAGGCGGTATGGCTTGCCGACGGGAATTGACTTTTCCGTTACAGGCATCCACGCGCGGAAGAGCCCTGGCTGAGTTAGCTGCCAGAAAGGAATGGGAAGGATATGCTTTCGGCAATTTGTATGTCCGTTTTGAAATCCAAAATAAGCGTGTTCTTTATTCTTTTTCTTTTAAAAATGCTTGTTGTGAGGTTGCGTTAGATCGTTACACTATTTTAACATCAGACAAGAGTCTTTTTTGCCTCGAGGTAGAGATGGAGCTGAAAGGGGGAAGTGAACAGGATTTTGCAGAACTGGTGCAGCTCTTGAGTGAACAAAGCAGCCTGAAACCGGCTAAAATATCTAAGGTAGCAACAGCAGAAAAATTATTAAAATAAAAAATTAGCCATAACTAACTTTTTAAAAACGCAAAATTTTTTTGCGTTTTTATTTTTTAAAGTAAAA
>JAZNWO010000026.1:0-9397 GCA_045593365.1 Candidatus Avelusimicrobium sp. | reverse complement strand
AGCTTCGCTTGATTTTGCCTAGCGCACAACTTATATAAGAAAACTCCGTTTTCTTGCGCTAGGATTCTCATTCATCCCCGGGCTGAAGCCCGGGGTATTCTGTAAGGCTGTTAATAAAACCCCCGCCAAGAAGCGGGGGTTTTTGGTGTCAAGGCAAATTAATTAGGCAGGCGCCCGGCTAATAGCTCGGCAATCGGGCGGGTGTATTTGATTTTGCTTAAAATAATTTTAACGGAGGCCGTAATCGGCACCGACAAAAAAGCACCCGGCAATCCCCATACCAGCCCCCAAAAGATTAAACAGGCAATTACTGTGACGGGGTGCAGGTCCATTCCCTCGCCCATCATGTGCGGCTCAATCAAACTGCCGATGATAAATTGGGCGGCAATCATCAGCGAAATCACAATCCAAAAATTGGCATCCAATCCGTACTGCAAGAATAAAACTGGAGCAGGTAAGATAACCGCTACAATAGATCCGATGCTAGGAATGAAATTAAGTAAAAAAGTCAGTAGCGCAAATAAAAAGGCCAATTTAACCTGAAAGAAAGCTAATATCATCCATACAATCAGCGCCGTTACCAGAGAAGTACTGATTTTGACGGACAGATATTGTGAAACATTGGCTAAAATTTGTTGCACAACTGCATTGGGCGCTTTAGACGGCAGTACCTTTTTCTCTCCGATAAACAAAAAGATAATAAACAGAATAATCAGCGTCGTATTGGAAATGACGGAGAACAATTGTTTGCCGAAATTTTGGAACCAGTTTAACAGCGGCAATTCGCGGATATAATTTACAATAGAAGCTTGGTCTAAGTGAATACCGTGCTGGCCCAGCTTAGCTACGGCGTCGGCGGTGGAACTGAGCAGATTTTCACGATACATTTCCGCCCCTTTTAAAAATTCGCCCACAGAACTAATCGTAAAGTAAACAATCCCAGCAAAACAAGCCGTAAATACCAACACAGACACCGTTAAAGCCAGCCAGGCCGGAAAGGAGAATTTCTTGTGCAGTACCGCGGTGCATTGGGCCAAAATTGTATAGAAGAATACCGAAATTACCAACGGAATCATTAGTGCCCGCGTATAAATCAGCACCGCTGTAATTACGCCGGCCGCAATGATTGTTAAACAAATAGCACTCATTTTTTGATAATACCAAGTTGTTTTATCTACCATATAATACCCCCTTTCTATTCTAGCTTGCTTTTTTAGTTACTTCCCGGGATAAAAACAAGATTTTACTGGATAAGTTATCTAAATCTGTACCACAGGAATTTAGCATCCACACGGGTAGTTTGGTCAAGGTATATTTTTTGTAAACTGCGTGAAAGCGGTCAAAGGCTGTAGTAAATTCATCGCAGGATCGCGATAAAGTTTTGGCGCGCAAAACAAAACTTTTAGCTTGCAGGGAAGAAGGGATTTCCTTAGTAGCGCGTACTTGTTCGCGCAGTTGCTGCCAGGTTTGTAAGGCTTGGTCTGTTTGACTGCGCAATTGAGAACAAAAACCTGTAAACTGGGTTTGGAAATCTGTATCGCGTATAGTCATTTCGCGATGATCTTGGCCTAAAATAGTTTCCAGGCGGCGCTGGAAATCCGATAAGGCTTGCGTAGCGGAACTGATAATACTGCGCAATTGATTAGCCTGCGTGGAAATTTCGTCAAATAATTCTGGCATAGGCTAGGCGGTCACAGGAAAACGCAGTGTAAAAATAGAACCGAGCCCGCGGTCCGATACTACATTGATACTGCCCCGGTGCAATTCCATGATTTTTTTAACCATGGTCAGCCCCAACCCCCAACCGTCTATTTGTCCGGTAAAATAATCATCTACCTGATAGAAACGGTTAAAGATAGTATTGACATCTTGCGGACGGATTCCTGTGCCATGGTCACGCACCGAAATGGAAATACTGTCTCCGTGGTGGGCACATTGTACTTTAATAGCTTTTTCCATTTTTGTGTTAAATTTGATGGCATTTGTCAGCAGCTCCTCCGCTGCAAAAGATATCAATTCCTCATCTGCTTTTAATTCTAAAGCACTCGGACAATCTATTTCAATAAAAGTGCCGCGCTTTGAGACAGTGTTGGTAGGAGCAACAGAAGCCAATTCTTCATCGTGAGAAATAACTTCGTTTGCACAGCCACGCAACAATTCTTTCAGATTAATTGTTTTTTGTACCAAATCCTTTCGTGCCAGACTGTTTACTTTGTTAAAGAATAATAATTTATCCACTAAATCGCACAGTTTGGTACCTTGTTTGTGAATTTCTTCCAAGGCTTTGGCTGTAAAAGGGGAAAAATTTTCTTTAGCAGATTGGGATAAAATAGCCTCAGAATACCCGTTGATAATGGAAAGCGGAGTTTTGAGTTTGTGCGACACCAAAGACAACATTTTGTTGTCTTCCTCATCGCCTTGTAGTGTTTTAATTACCGGATTTTCTGTGGATTGCTTGTCGGCCATATTAACTCCCTAGAAAGCAATATTTAAGTTTACGAAAAATATATCGCGTTTATTTTTGCTGTGCGAGGTTTGTAGATGGTTATAAGCCATATCCACATATACTTGGCGCAACAAATAGAACGTGTTGCCTACCAAAACAGAATGTTGCGGGTCAGCCGTGTAAAACTCTGCGTAGTGGTAGGCGGCATATAAAGAGGAATGGTTTTCCTGCCACATCCGCGTGATGCGGGCCGAGACGACGTATTTGCCCAAGGCCCGGCTGACGTCATAAGACTGCGCAAAGCCTAAATCTTTTTGGTCCAAAATTCCACGAAAATTTTTAACATGGGTAATGCCGTCCGGATATTGGTATATAGTACCGCTGGCAGAGAAAGAGAACGCATTATAGAAATTCTGGCGCAGACCTAAGGTAAAGGCCGCCTGATCATAATACTGGTTATCCCAAGCATCAGTTTTGTCGTCTTGTACAGTACCCTTTTGGCGAGCGTATGCTGCTTCCAAATATGCCTGGGTATATAGTTCCTCTACGTCATCTTTTACTAAATTCATGGATAACTGGGCAGACAAGCCGTATGCGGACGCATCTTGGAAAAACGGCAGTTCGGATTTATTCTTGAAGTAATAAAAAGGCGTCAGCGCAATCCGGGCGTTTTCCAATTCCAGCTGTAGCGGTAAATATACAGAATAAACAGGGTTTTTTAGCCCGCCGTTTTCTACGGACAATTTATCCTCTACATACTTTCCTTCGGCTCCGATGCGTATATTGGTACCTAGCGGTACAGAGGCACCGGCCCGGGCCTGGTTATGATCAGAAGAATAGATGTAAGAAGAAGCTACATCTATGGTAGAAGCCTGCACACCCAGTGCAGCAAACCATCCTGCAAGTAAAATAAAATATTTTCTCATACTTCATAATGTAGCAAATTTAGACGACTCCAGCAGCAAAAATTTGTATCAGAACGGGCAGGACCGTTTTGCGGGAGCGGATATTTTGCTAAAATATGATATATGAAACTTGGACTTTGTTTAGTGTTTCTTTTGGCAACAGTAAGCACTTTTGCTGCGCAAATTGTGCGCGGACCGTATTTGGAAGACCCGACGCAGACGACTATAGTGCTGCGTTGGCAGACGAATGTAACTACTCCGGCGTGGTTGGAATACGGGCCGGCTCCGCGTTGTAATCAAATTATGAAGGTTAATGCAGAGGCGACGGACCATAAAGCTGTTTTGTATGGGTTGGTACCCAATCAGAATTTTTGTTACCGTTTGTATGTTTACAATGATGCGCGTGACGGGGTACAGGCTCCCGTAGAAGGCAGTTTCCGTACCCTATACACGCCGGAACGCAAGGAAGTGCATTTTGTGGCGCTGGGTAATACCGGGGGAGAAAACCCGGGTGCGAAGGCTTTGCTGTCTAAGCAAATGGCGGAGACGGCGGCTGATTTTATGATTCACACCGGTAATTTGACGGCTAGCGGGCTTAATACCGATGCCAATGCGGAATTTTTTACCCCGTACAAAGATACACTGCAAACCACGCCGTTGTTTATCGCTATTGGTTCCAATGAGTATGGGCCGGAGAAACAAAGCCGGGATAGTAAGCCTTTCGTGCGTGCCAATTATGCACGTTTCCACGATATGACGTGGTCTACTGCTTCGCCCAAATATTATTCGTTCGATACAGCTAATGCGCGTTTTATTTTCTTAGATGCTAATACGGTTTACGGAGCTGTGTGGGCGCCGGATTTGGATGAAAAATCTGCCCAATATAAATGGTTACAAACCACGCTGGCCGGGGCGGGGGAAAAATGGAAAATTGTGGTACTCAATGCGCCGTTGTATTCCACCGGAGAAAACGGCCCGGCCAATATGGCTGCCGCTACGCTAATTCCGCTTTTTGAACGGTATGGAGTGGATTTAGTGCTGCAAGGTGGCGAGGCAAATTATGAGCGTACCTTTCCGATGTTAAAGGACGAACCCAATCCGCGCGGCGTGACTTATATTACCCTGGGAGGCGGCGGCGCTACGCCTAAGCGGCGCAGCAGCGCGCACCCGTCTACGGCCCGGTTTGTATCGGCTTATCACTTTGCAGATATTAAAATTGTGGACCGCAAAATGACTATTAAGGTTTTTAATGAAAAAGGAAAACAAATAGATAAACTAGATTTGTATATTTGATAACAGCAAAAATAGCTAGCTTTCAATCCGTGTGTATGCACGGATTTTTTTTGTCTTTTTTTCGTTGGGAAAAAGGGGAAAAGTGCAGATACTCCTTGACTCGTTTTTTTTTTTTGGTACACTTTTCTTATATTGGAATGAAAAAAGGAGGGAAGTATATGAAAAATGCAAATATAAGTTTTTTGTCATTGCCGAATGCTGTAATCAGCAATCTGAGCCTTAGAAAAAAACGAGATCCCCGATACCAGCTTTCGGGGATGACAAGTGAGTATACCCCGGAAATGGCACGTGCGCGTGCATTCACGCTTATAGAGCTGTTAGTGGTCGTTTTAATTATCGGCATACTATCGGCAATTGCCTTGCCGCAATATCAGGTGGCGGTACTTAAAAGCAGATATGTGGCTGCCAAAATGATGGGAGCCAGCCTGGTGGAAGCAGAAGAAGTTTTTTATTTAGCAAATGGAGAATATACAGAGGACTTAGAACAGTTAGATATAGAAGTGAGCACTTCCGGTGCGATACGTTGCGATGTGGAAGATCTAAATAAAATACGTTGCAAATTGTATCAAGGTGAGACGGAGATCATGATGTTACAATGGTATTTGCCTTCTACGACCATGGCTGATGCAGGAGCAAGATGGTGTGTAACCCGCTCCACCGATTTGAGTGCTGCTTCCAACAAAATCTGCGCTAATGAAACAGCTGACAAAAATCCTACCTTAAGACCGTCGGGAACCGGTTATATTTTTATTTACCAATAAATTTAGTTAGCGGTTTTAATGTGCGTTTATATCCGCTACACTTGACGACTTTAGCTTTGAAAATTTGGCCGACTTTGACGGAGCGCGTAAACGTGACCTGTCCGTCAATGTCCGGCGCATCTTTGTAAGTGCGGCCAAAAGTGGGGCCGTCGGAAATGGCTTCTACTACCGTGCCGCGCAAGCGTTTGTTAATGCGGTCAATGACGCGGCTTTGCATTTCCTCCAGGCGCAGGCGACGCTCATGTTTGAGATGTTGCGAAATTTGCCCCGGCATACTGTGCGCGGCAGTGCCGGGTTCTCGGAAGTATTCAAACACGCCCATATTATCAAATTCGTACTCGTCTGCAAATTGCAGCAGCTCTTTGAAATCCGTTTCTGTTTCGCCTGGAAATCCGACAATAAAATTAGTGCGTAGCGAAATATCCGGCACGCGTTTTTTGAGCATATCTAATGTGCGGCGGATTTGCGCGCCGTCGCAATGGCGGTTCATGCGCCTAAGCACTGGGTCAGCAATATGTTGCAGCGGAATGTCAATGTAATGAAAGATGCGCGGTGTGCTGGCCATCAAACGTGCAAGCTCTTCCGTCACGCGGTGCGGATAGCCATACATAATGCGCAGGCGTTTAATCGTGCGGTTCTTGAGCAGCTTTTCAAGCAAAGACACCAACTGCGGTTTGCCGTATAAATCCTGTCCGTACGACGTAGTATCTTGCGCAATTAAGGAAATTTCTTTCACGCCGTTTTGCGCCATAAGGTCTGCCTCGCGCAAAATATCCTCCATGGGTTTGGAGCGGTATGGCCCGCGCAAAAACGGAATGGTACAATAAGCGCAGCGGTTGTTGCAGCCGTCGGCCACTTTCAGATACGCCGTGTGCGGTGCGGTCAAACTCATTTTGTACGGAGGTAAATATAAACTTTTGGGCAGGGGGGAAAGGTGCGTGCCCGTTTTAGTCAAAATCCTTTCTATTTTCTCTTGGTCGGCAATAGAAAAAATTAAATCAATTTGCGGGTAGTTTTGTGCGATTTTTTCTTTGTAGCGCTCCACCAAACAACCCGTTACGGCTACTTTTTTGATGCGGCCTTGTTTTTTAAGTTTCAATGCGGTGCGGATTTCGCGTTCAGCTTCGTCCACGGCAGAGGCAATAAACCCGCAGGTATTGATAATCAGCACGTCGGCGCCGTTTGGTTCCAATAGAAGTTCATGGCCTTTGGCGAGTAGTCGTGCGGTAAATTCTTCGCTATTGGTTAAATTTTTGGGGCATCCCAAGCTGACTAAAGAAAATTTCATATTACACCGCTAAATCTTCGCGTTTGACGTGCTCTTGTTCTTTTTCCAGCTCATCTGCATCACGCTTGAGCAGCGCCATACCGAACGTAATCACGCCTACACGTCCGACGAGCATTACCACAATAATAATGAGTTTTCCCAGTATGCTCAGCTGCGCCGTCGCGCCCACACTTAGTCCGCCCGTACTGAGTACCGCCACCGTTTCCGCTACAATGTCAAAGAACGGTAACCGTTCTGTCCACGTTAACATGAATAGCGTTATGAAGAACATCATCGCATAAAAAATGAAAGTGGAATTGGCCATATACAAACGGTGCAAAGGAATTTGCCGCCCTAAAAAGGTAATGTTTTTCCGCCCGAATAAATGGCTGCTTACCGTAGCAATCAAACACGTAAAAGTGGTTGTTTTCAACCCGCCGCCCGTGCCGGAGGGGGAACCGCCTATCGTCATTAGTGCCATAACAATCAGCAGCGAGCATGGCGCCAACTGCGTCATGGGAAGCATACTAAATCCGGCCGTTGTCATAGAAGTAATGGATATGAATAAAGCAGTGGCCGGTTCTAGTCCCGGGTTGGTCAAAAGGAGGATAAAGGTACCTCCCAATAAAATGGCCAAGGTAGACAAGACAATAATTTTTGTTGTGTAAGAAATTTCCTGCGTGCGGCGGCGCACGCGGTTAAACAAATCCGTCACCACAATAAATCCCATACCGCCTGCTAAGGACAAAAGCGAAATGACAATGTTAATGGTCTTGCTATTTTGAAACGAAGCCAATCCGTCGGAAAACAGTGTAAAACCCGCCGTACAAAAAGCAGACACGCTGTGAAAGATGCCGTACCAAATTGCCTGGGGTATGGCATAGCCGTGGCGGTAAAAATAATTTGCCAAAAAGCCTGCACCGATTAGTTCCGCAATAATCGTAAATACAATTACTGCGTGCAGAAAATCATTTAAACGTACCGTGCGGGGCAGGGCAAATTCGGTATTTAACACTTCGGTATGGCGGTGACGTAAGCGGTGTGAGAAAGATAAATAAATGAAGGACGACATGGTCATATATCCGATACCGCCAATTTGGATAAAAAATAAAACCACCAATTGCCCTAAAAAAGTATAGGAGTCTGCAAAATTGACACTGGTTATACCAGAAGTGCTGGCAGCAGCGGCGGCTGTGAGTAAATTATCCAGCAGCGAAATATGTACCCGAGTCATAAACGGCAGCGATAAAGCAAGGAAAGCCAGCAACGTGTAAAGCATCATGGCCTGCAACATATTTTGGTGCGGCGAAAGGCGCAAGACAAATAAGGTATATTTGCGCAACGTCTTACGTATAAATTCACGCACGGCCAAATACCAACGGACGGGTGTTAAATCTTTCAACATATCTTTATTGTAGCAATTTAGAGAGTATAAAATCCCCCGGGTTTGGCCGGGGGAGGAGATTAATCGTCGGTGATGACTATTTCAATGTCGGGATTTAGGCTCTTGTGTACCGGGCATACGTGCGCGGCTGCTAGGCAGCGTTTGCGCATATCCTCTGGCGTACCCGGAGGCAAAGTAATGTGCAGATGAACGCTTTTTAAACCTTGGGCATTCGGCAGCCATTCAGCTTTGGTAGTGAGTTTAACTCCGTCCATTTTTTGGTGGAATTGCTGCGCGACGGCTCCCATCATCGTCAAGGTGCACGCGCCTAGGGCGGCTACCAGCATATCACCCGGCGTAACGTGTTGATTTTTGCCGTCATGGGCGGTGTGCAAGGTATCAGACACACCGTCTACGTGAATTTCCACGTGTGTATCATCCGAATAGTGACAATGAATTTTCTTTTCCATATTCCCTCCTTATAAAAATTGCAGCTGTATATAGTGTAATTTTTTAACAAAAGCCGGGCAAGGGTTAAAATTCATTAGAAATTTTTTGCAGGCAGTGCAATAAACTGGCCTGTGGGGGTGTTGTATAGGGGTAAAGGAGGCATGATTATGAACACAAACTTATTAGCCTTAGGCGCGTTGGCCGTTTTGTGCAGCAGCGGATGTACCGCTACGGTGCATCCAAATGGAATGGTACACGCGTATTATTCGCCCGTGGTGGTGGAGGAGCCGGCAGTGGTAGTAGATACTGCCCCGGTAGTGGCGGATCCTGCTCCAGTGGTAGTAGTGGAACAGTCGCGTCCGGTGGTGTATTCACGTCCGGTAAGTTTATTCCCGCTGTTGGTTTCGTACCGTCCAAGAGTACATCATTCGGTCCCACACCGTCCTGTGATACATTCACCAACCGTGCACCGTCCGGCGCCGCATCAACCCGCCATGCATAAAACGACGCCACATCAAACGTCCGGCCCGGCCAAACATACGGGCACTACACACAGCCCAAAATCCCACGGGGGATCGGCTACGCCCAAAACATCGCATTCGGGCGGACACGGAGGTAAAAAGAAATAAAAGCTGTTTTCTTCATGCAGTACCCAGCAGACAAACCTGCTAATCAGACAAGCCCGCGGTTTATTGACTGCGGGTTTTTTGTTTTTTCCGTCTGAAAAAAACGAGGAAAGTGCCCCTAGTCCTGTTAGGGTTCAGTACATTTGAGACTGTAAGAACTGCATGGGAGACATCAAAAATCCATCCTTATCTACTAAACTTCTATGGGGTCTCTGCTCATTATAATATTTTGTCCACTCCTCCAGCTTAGCATTTAATAAATCTG
>JAZNWO010000025.1:0-25329 GCA_045593365.1 Candidatus Avelusimicrobium sp. | reverse complement strand
TTATTAACAGCCTTACAGAATACCCCGGGCTTCAGCCCGGGGATGAACGAGAATCCTAGCGCAAGAAAACGGAGTTTTCTTATATAAGTTGTGCGCTAGGCAAAATCAAGCGAAGCTGAGATTTTGGAGCAAAAGAAACTCCGGGCGTAAGCCCGGAGAGTTTCATTCTAATTTAGACGCCACTGGTATTTCCAGGCATTTCCCTCAAATTCGGTTCCAGTTCCTAAGGACTTGCAGATGTTAAAGTATTTTTCTGTTTTGGCGAAGCACCAAATTTCACCTTTTTTCCGAGGGATATCTCCATCAATATCCATAAAGTAGTGCATATAAGCTATGTTATCATTGTGATATTGCGCGGTGTTGTTAAATACTCCCACGTAATTCCCATTGCAAATATAGTAGCCCTCTGTGTCATTTTTCCGGTATTGACAGTTATCAGTAACGGGAATTTGAATGGATAATACTTCTAAATCGGTTGTGTATGTTCCGGTTGCTAAATAGTGGGTTTCTTCCGCATCATATATAGCCCGTACCAGCGGCATCCAAGTGGCTAACCGTGCTTTTTCTACTGCTTTTTGGTATTGTGGCAATGCAATAGCGGCCAGTATGCCGATGATAAGAACAACGACCAACAGTTCAATAAGTGTAAATGCCCGTACACCTAAAAAAGCAGTCCGCCCCGAAGTGTTGTTATTCAGGGTCTCTCCCGTAAGGTCTTTATACGGGAGTCTCCCGCTTTCATAGCGTTTTTTATAAAAGCAATGGCCCAGGAAGTTTGAGATCCTGAGTAACGGCTTCTCAGGATGGACCTTATTTATGATATTGTTTATTATTTCTTTCATATATTCTCCTATATTGTTTTGTAACCTTGCGACACATCGCAAGGGGTGTCAAAAAATGATTTCTTGCAATTTAAGGTCACAGATAGTTTACCAAAAAAAAAAAACGAGTCAAGCCCTACCTTCACTTTTCCCAGTTTTTACGTTTAAAATATGAAAATGTATGCCGGGCTCCACCCGACAAATATAACAACGAGGTCCCCGATACCGGCCCTCGGGGACGACAAATCGGTATGTCATCCCCGATAGAAACATTCGGGAATGACGACTCTTTTTTACTCTCGGGAATAACAGCTTCTTTTATGCACGCAGTTGGAAACGGTAGAAAGTTTATAGATTTTTTAAACCCCTCCACAGGAAAATCCGGCAGAGGGGGCAAACTGTGTTAGCCGGCTGGCCACAAAAAGCGGCGGCCCGCCATCAGGTGAAAGTGCAAATGGTCCACACTTTGTCCGGCGCCTTTGCCATTATTGGTAACCAGCCGGAAATCTTTGATATCATATTTTTCAGCTAAATCACGGGCGGCTAAAAGTACCTTACCCAGCAATTCAGCATCGCCGTCTTGAGCCTGGCTCAAACGGCTGATGTGTTTCTTGGGGATAATCAGTAAATGCGTAGGCGCTTGCGGATTTAAATCCTTAAACGCCACCACATCGTCATTTTCATAGACAAGCTGGCTCTTTACTTCCCCGCTGACAATACTACAAAAGATACAGTTCATATCTTTATTATACCAATTTGTTCTTGTCGCGCCTAACCCTGTAAAAAGCTTGACGAACGGCCCTACGCTCTGATATCCTAAAAAGGAGATGAATAAAATCAGCTTGTGTCTGTTGTGTTTTGTATGCGCTTGCGCAGGGACCGCCTCCCGGGAGGGAGGTTCGTACCGTGTGCAAACCCAACGGGCCAAACCTTACTATCTAACTGCTGACCCGGAACAGGTGCAGGATACTTGCCCCGGCCACGATATTTTGAAGCAATATACTTGTCCGGAGCAAGTGCCGGCGGGGATGACGTGTTTTGATGTGTATATGGTGCAAGGCAGTCCGGTGCCGCAGCAGCGCTACACCTTGCTGCGCCAAACGGTGGAAACTCAACCTGTCAGTGCCCAGCCACAATGCCCGACGGAGGTAACGGATTGTGATTCCTTCCTGAAAGCCTTAGATTATAATCTGGAGTTTTCTTGGTATGTGGCTAATTTCCCTTCCTCTTCGTTTCCGCAATGCCGCGAAACCTATGACTGCAAACGGGTGGACTGTTACCAGCCGCTGCCCAGCCGGGAGGGCAGTGACCAATCTAATTTAATTTCGTGTGTCTATAAAAAAAACCAGCTCTTTTTTGTTGGCTCAGAGATTTCGTGCCAACGCCAATCGCGCTGATTTTTTATTTCCTTCTTGCAAGAGCGGTGTGAATTTATTAGCATATTATAAGTATGTGTGACAGCTGCCAAGCCACAGACAAATGAGGATACCAGATGACTAAAAAATTATTTTCCTTTTTTCCCAAAAAATCTGACGGGACAGATGTGGAGCAACTTTTAAAAGAAAAACAATTTTTTAAATCTATTGTGGCGCATTATCCTTTTGCGATGTTGGTGCAGGATACAACCGGAATTTGCCGTGCCTGTAATGAAAAGCTGGAGGAGTTGTTTGAAGTTCCTTCCGGAGAAGCTGTTGGCCGGAGCATTACGGGAATGCTGCCGGAGGAGTTACAAAAACCACTGGCTGCGTTGGACAAAGCTGTATGTGAAAAAAAAGAGTCTCGCCTAGCCCAACAAATTTCTTTTTCTAACCGGACAGGAAAAAGGATTACCCTTTCTGTGAGCAAGGTACCGATGTGCACAGGACAATCGGTAAGTGCCATTTTGACGGTGTTTGAGGATATTACTGCTCGCCATGCCCGGGAGGAACAATCCTCACATATCCGCACCTTGTTGCAAGCCATTTTGGACCATATTCCGTTGGGAGTTTATACGCGTACTGCCTCCAACAACATGACGTATTTCAATAAGCAAAGTCAAGTAATTTTAGGGCAGATGGATCCGGCGTATGTAAATGTTCCCCATGCCAAACAAAGCCAAACCCTGGTAGACGGTTATTTATCGCGCGAACAAAAGGTACTACAGGATGGAGAGCTAAAAGATTATCCGGAGGAAATTTATGTAGATGCACAGGGAAAGGAACATATTTTGCATCTTATCAAAGTACCTCTGCTGCACGCCGGGCCGGAGCCGTTAGTGTTGACGATTGTGGATGACATTACGCAAAAGCAAAAACAAGAACGGGAACTCAAAACTGCTAACGCTTTCCTGTCAGCTATTATTGACAACGTGCCCATGGGATTATATGCCCGCACAGCAGAAGGGAAACTGTTGTTGTCCAATAAACAAAGTGATGAAATTTTTCACGATACAGAAGGCGATTTAGATGAAAAAGGTTTGGCTAAGCATGAGAGTGCGCAGCAAAAAGCAGAATATTTAAACCGCGAAGGAGAATTGCTGCGAAGCGGAAAAATATTAGATATCCCGGAAGAACGATATCGGACCAAGGATGGGCAGGAGCTTATTTTACATATGGTTAAGGTTCCCGTGCCGACCTTTGAGGGAAAACCAGGTTTCATTATTACGATGGTAGAGGATATTACCCGGCGTAAACAACAGGAAAAGAGTTTGGAGGAAATGCACCGGTTCCAACAGGCCATTTTGGATAATGCCCCGTTAGGTATATACGCTACCAGTAAAGACCGCGTAATGGCTTTTGCCAACAAGAAGGCCTATGAAATGTTCCCCGGAGAAAGCGCTGTCAATGAAGAAGGCAGCCCGTATGATTTGCGCGAACAACAAATTTTTGCACGTGGAAAAATATTGGATATCCCGGAAGAGGAATATGTATCGCAAACGGGTAAAAAAATACTCATTCACCTAATTAAAGTACCGGTATTTGATAAAAATAATAAACCCTGGATGATGTTGTCTATTGCAGAAGATATTACTGTACGCAAGCAGCAGGAAAAGGAAATTATAAAAGCACAAGAGTTTTTGCAAAAAGTGGTGGACAATTTACCGGTGGCTTTATCGGTACGCAAGGCTACCGGACGGTATGTGTTATGGAATAAACGCAGCGAGGAGCTCTTTGGCGTACTGGCGCAAGACGTTATCGGTAAAGAAAATTACCGGGCTGACATTACACGCGAACAGGCAGAATTTATGTTAGAAGCGGACCGGAAAGTATTTGAAAGCCGCCGGGAACTTAATATCGCGCAAGAATTAATTTCCACCCCAAAAGAGGGGGTCAAAATTATGCACACGGTTAAAACGCCGTTGTATACTCCGGCGGGCGAAGCGGAATATTTACTCAATGTATCTGAAGACATTACTGCTAAGACAAAAATGGAAAAACAAATCCGCGAAGCTGGAGAAAAGAATTCCTTACTGGTAGAAAACGCGCGTGAGGGGATTGCCATTTTAGAGAACCGTAAAATTATTTATGCTAACCATGCGGTGTGCCATTTGCTGGGTGTAACTTCCCAACAAGAATTAATGGGAAAGCGTTTATCTGATTTCATGGTGCAGGATTACCAGTTGTTTGCAAAGGAAAAATACGAGGCTGTTATTAATGAGTTAGATGGTTCAGCAGAGCCAATTTCCTTGCGTTTTACGAAACCTTCCGGGGGTACGGCGGATATAGAATTGTCTGCCTTGGCCTCTAAATATTTAGGACGGCGGATTGTGATTGTTTTTCTGCGGGATATGACTGCGGTCAATAAAACCCTGCGCGAAATGCGGCACGAACGGGAAAAATTTAAAAATGCTTTTGAATATACTGCGATGCCTTCTGTTATTCTTAATCACAAGGGATATATCCAGGTAATGAACCGGGCAGCACGAGAACTGTTTCATTTTACAGAAAATGATAAACATTTTTACCGTAATGTCTATATCCGCCCGCTCTTTAATTTGAAGGTACGTCGTGAACTAGCTCAGGGACACCCGGTGTGTATGGAATATGTGTTTGATTTTGAGCGGGCAAAGGAAAAATTCCCGGGCCGTGTGCACGGGGAGGGCTGCTTGCAGCTTCATTTGCACTTTGAGCCGTTTAATGTGCGCAATACGCAAGCCGGGCAAGTAGAGGCTGATTATATCATTAGTTTGTCGGCAGATGCACCCTGTAAAAAACCGTCTGCCCGCCCTAAGACAGCAGAAACGACGGCTGCCAAACCAACGGTCCAAGCGGTTGCTAAACCGGCAACAGCTGTACCAGTGTCTTCTGCTAAAAAGACAGCTTCCGCTGCACCGGAGGAAGAACTTATTTTTGGGAAAACCTCCCAAGGATTTATGAATATGTTAGCTTCGGTGGGATTACCGGCGGTTATATTAGATGTACAGGGGTGTGTGCGTTACGCAAATCCGGTTTTTTTGTCCACCACGGGCTATTCGTTTGTCCAGGTGAAACAGCAGGAATTTTTTGGTACTTTTATACGCAATGCTGCTGCCAGTCGCCAAATCTTTGAGCAGACTAAGCAAAATGTTTCCGGCAATGCCTTCCAAGTGCGTTTGGAGTTAAAAGAGGCAGACGGACACTATACAGCGTTAAAATGGGATGTGTTTTTGATGAAAGATATCCAAGGAAAAGTGGAAGGTTATGGGCTGATTGGTGTGCGTGCAACGTAAAGAAAAGTTGTTTTGGTGCAATAAAAACCCACGTTTACCACGCGGGTTTTATTTCTTTTCTATTGGTATTTAAAGTAAATAGGGTACTATCAAAAAGGATAAAATCATACCTACTGTATAACTGGTTACATTCGTGGCAAAGGATAACTCCAGCGCTTCGCGCAGATTCAAGCGTTTGCGGTTTAAAAGCCAAATCAGCAGTGCTTCAAATCCAAAACAGAACAGCCAAATAAACCATGACTCTGTAACGACGGTACCGAGTACTTGCCAGGCAAGCGGCGTGCTCAGTAAATTAGCAATTACTACGGCGTATAAAATGCGCAAATTTTTGTGGCTGTATTTTAAGTAGGCCCACGCCGCTAGCATTTCTAACAATAGGATAATCAGCAGCGAGGTCCACGCATCGGCGCGCAACAACGCATTAAACTTTTGCGGCTTGAGAGACGGCTCTACCCACAAGTCATTTTCCCTCACCATGACTGTAAAACTGTTGCGCAACTTGGCCGGGGTGGGAAAAACGTTACTTTGGCGGATTTTCCCGTCGGAAAAAGTAAGTATTAATTTTTGGAACGGCTCATATTCATAGGCAATGGAAAAGCAACTGTTTGGCTGGCAGTATAATTTCTGTATGCCGTACTGGCCTAATGGGGTGCTCTGCAAACATTGGTTATCGTTGCATTGGATTTGTTCGCTGGTACCGGGCAGCACCTCCGGTTTTTGCTCTGTTTGGTAAAGAAGCGTAAAATCCATTTCCGGCTTAGGAGTGATGCCCGCCCAAAGCGGAATAAAACAAGCAATTAACGAAACAGAAAGTAAAAATTTTTTCATAGTTCTATCCCTGGTATTATATTTTGTATTATAACATTATCCATAGCACAGGAGGATATATGATTTTTACCAAAACACAATTAGAGCGTTATGCCGATGTGATGGTATGGGCCATGGAAAATGCCCGCCGCGGCGGCAAATTTACTAAGTACGACAGTGTATTAGTACGTTGCGAAGTCGGCGCGCTGCCTTTGGCCCAGGCTGTATACGAGCGTTTGCTGGACAAACGCTACAATCCGGTTTTGCGTTTTATCGCGCCGGAAGGGTTTCAGCGGGCGCTTTACTTGCAGGCCGATGATAAGCAACTGGCTTATATTCCTGCCGGAGAAAAGGCTTTCCAGGGAGCTTTGAACGGATTGATAGCTTTGCGGGCACCGCAGGATTTAACGGCCTTGAAAACTGTCAATCCTGCCCGTATCGGTAAAGCTGCTGTGGCGCGTAAAGGTTTAAAAGAAATTTTGGACCGCACCGAACAAGCCGGTAAGTTTTCCTGGACCTTGTGTAATTTTCCTACACAGCAATTAGCTGACAAAGCAGGGCTGACACTAAAACAGTATGCAGCACAAGTGGCCAAGGCGTGTTTTTTAAACGAAAAAAATCCGGTAGCTAAATGGCAGGAAGTGATGAAACAAATCGGACATATTGGCCAGTGGCTTAATAGCCTAAAGATAGAACGTTTGCATATTCAGTCTGCACACATGGATTTTGAAATATTGATGGGCGAAAAACGCAAATTTATTTCTGGCGGGGGTAACAACATTCCGTCGTTTGAAATCTTTACTTCGCCGGACTGGCGCGGTACGCGCGGAGTGTATTTTGCGGATTTATCCTCTTACCGCAGTGGCAATTATGTCAAAGGAGTACGGCTGGAATTTAAAGATGGCCGTGCTGTCCAAGCTACGGCTGCCCAAGGACAGGAATTTCTGCGTAAAATGTTGGCGATGGACCGCGGGGCGGCACAAATCGGAGAGTTTTCACTCACAGACCGCCGTTTCTCTAAGATTGATAAGTTTATGGCAGATATTTTGTTTGATGAAAATTTCGGCGGCAAGTACGGCAACTGCCATGTGGCTGTCGGCTCCAGTTATGCCGATACCTTTGCCGGAGATGTACGCAAACTAGATAAAAAACTTAAAGAAAAATTGGGCTATAATGAGTCGGCTCTACACTGGGATTTGATTAATACGGAGGATAAAACCGTGCACGCCACGCTCCAGGGCGGCAAGAAAATTCTACTCTATCAAAAGGGCCAGTTCTGTCTCTAGCACAGAATATTTGTGCAAAGAAAACCCCGGATTAGAGCCGGGGTTTTCTCTCATACAGTAAGATTATTAATTATAATCCTTTAACATTTTAGTACGGCTGGGGTGGCGTAATTTGCGTATGGCCTTGGCTTCAATTTGGCGTACACGCTCACGCGTTACGTTAAACATTTTGCCCACTTCCTCTAAGGTGCGCGGATACCCGGAATCAATTCCGAAACGTAAGCGGATAATTTTGGCTTCCCGTTCCGAAAGGGTATTAAGTACATCCTCTACTTCTTGTTTGCGCAAAAAATCTGCCGCCGATACGGTGGGTGTCGGACCGCTCTTATCCTCAATAAAATCCTCCAGGTTGGAATCCTCGTCCTCGCCAATAGGCGTAGAAAGCGAAATGGGATCTTGCATGATTTTGAGTACGCTTTTGATTTTCTCCATGGATAAACGCATGGTTTTTGCATAATCTTCCAAGGTCGGCTCGCGTCCGTATTCTTGGCGAAATTTGTTAGTTACTTTGGTTAATTTGGAGACCAATTCCTTCATGTGGACTGGAATGCGGATGGTATTAGCCTGGTCTGCAATAGCGCGGTTAATGCTTTGACGTATCCACCAGGTGGCATAGGTAGAAAATTTAAAACCGCGCTTATATTCAAATTTTTCTACCGCTTTCATAAGTCCCAAACCACCTTCTTGGATAAGGTCGGAAAGTTCTAAGTTTGAATTGACGTGTTTTTTGGCGATAGAAACTACCAAACGCAGGTTTGCTTTTATGAGTTTGAGTTTATCCTGCAAAATCATATCTTCGAAAAATACGATGCGGTCATTAAAAGCCAAAAATTCTTTTTCCGTCATAGGTAACGCCTCGGCCATACGGTCATGGCGGGCGCGCACAGCGTCAATATTGGCTAAAGCGCGTTCCAATTCCTCTATAGTAAAAGAAGTTTTCTTTTTGAAGTCTCTTGGCGATATCTTATTAGTCCGGTAACTGTGTACTAGTTTTTTAACAGTGGCATACGGACCAAAATATTCGTCAAAGCGACGCATATCACTGAGCGCTTCATTCAGACGGTCTGCTAGATTCTTGATTTTATTAGTCAGACGTTTGATTTTATTTTGGTTCAAATTCAGTTTGATAATACGGGCTACTACTTCCTTTTGTTTAGCTTCCAAAATTTCAATGTAGCGGTTGCGTTTACGGTCCGTCATATTTTTGTCGCGCAATTCCTTCATTAATTTGGTAATTTCTTGTTCGCGCTTTCCGATGAACTGTGCCGCTTCCTTGAGCTTTTTGCGCATATTGTTCAGTTCGCGTGTGGTGCGTTTCCCGCGGGGCATCAATTCCTTGGTGGTCATTTCATCTTGATCCACCAATTCCTCCCAGTTACAGATTTCACGCATGGTAATTGGTGATTCCAGTACCATTTTGCGCAGTTCCCGTTCCCGTTCCCGGATGTTGCGGGCCAGGGTAACTTCTTCGTCGCGTGTTAAAAGCGGTACGCGGCCCATTTCCGATAGATACATCCGGATGGAATTAGAAATATCCGGCATAGCGGCTGCCAAAGAAGAGGAGGACCAATCCTCAGTGTCGTTATCTTTTCCGTCCGCTTGGGATTTAAATTTCTTATCATCTACTACGGCAATGCCCATATCCTCCAGGGTGCCCATCAAATTATCTATTTCTTCGGCATTTGCGGAACTGGACGATAAAGAACGGTTAATTTCATCTAAAGAGACCATTCCGCTTTCTTTTCCGCTCTCTACTAAATCTTTAAAATCTTTATTTCTTGGATTTGCCATTTGTGTTATACCTCAGTTACGAATTTTTTAATTGGTTTTGCAGCTCAGTCATTTTTTTGAGCAGCTCGGCCGGGACCTGTCCGGCTCCGGCGGTTTTAATTTGTTGGCGAACGGCGGTAAGCCGGCGTTGCAGGGCTTCCTTTTGCAGCGTCCGTTTGCAAGCCTCTATATCGCGTTGCGCTTGGAAATCTTTTGGCAATTCAGTCATAGAGAGACGGATTGCCAACTGGGTGTGTTTGGGGACGAGCGCAGTAACGCGCTCGGTAAATGTGGTTGTTTCTGTGTTTTGGCTTGCTGCCTGGCAAAGCGCCTGGAGCAGTTCGCCTAATGCGCGGCTGTCAAACTGTTTGGCTAATTCTTCGCACCCGGTTGCATATTGCGGATAACGCAGCAACCAACTCACTAAATTTTCTTCTGCGGCATTGAAAGCAGCTGGTTGGGCAGCAAGCGGCGCAGGTGTTTCTCCGGCGGCTGGGCGTGCGGGGAATGACTGTTGGAAACGCGTAGTGTTCTGTTCTTTATAACGCACGCGCTGCAGGACGAGAGTTTCGTCTACTTGCGTATGTTCGGCAATATATTTTACCCATTCGCGCCGGACGATGGGATCCGGCTGCTTGAGCAGGGTTTCTACCAATTCGTTTACAATAGCTGTTTTCGCTTGCGGTTGCAGCGGTTGGGGATATAATTGCAATTGCAGCTGGGTGTGAAATTCAATTAAATCTTGGGCGTTGTCTAATACTTTTTCAAATTGTGCTGCGCCGTATTTGGCGATGTATTCGTCCGGATCTAAACCGTCAGACAGAGAGGCCACTTTGACAAACAACCCCTGTTCAATCAAAATCAAGGCGCCACGTAACGCTGCTTTAATCCCGGCGGCATCCGGGTCAAATAATACGACCACATTGTCTGTATAGCGTTTGAGCAAACGGGCATGGTCGGCTGTTAAACTGGTACCCAGTGGAGCGACGGTATATTCAAATCCGGCCTGGTGGCAGGCAATAACATCCATATACCCTTCCAATAGCACCGCGCGTCCCGCTTTGCGTATGGCAGGCCCGGCAAAATTCAAACCGTAAAGTACTTGGCTTTTGTTGAAAAGAGGTGTTTCCGGCGAATTTAAATACTTCGGTTCTCCCTCGCCTAAAATGCGCCCGCCGAAACCTACCGTTTCTCCGCGTTGATTGATAATGGGAAACATGAGACGGTTGCGGAAATAATCACGCGGTCCGTAGCCGGTCAGTACACATAGTCCTGCTTGCTTGAGTTGCTGGGCCGGGTGGTGGTTAGCTTGGGCGGCACGGTTGAAAGCCACCGGGTCATTTTTAGCCAAACCCAATTCAAACTTGAGCGCCGTCTCTTTTGTCAAACCGCGGCCCTTGATGTAATTGCGTGCTGCTGTTCCATCGGCAGACAACAGGGTTTTATGATAAAACTTTTTAGCAAAATCCAAGGTTTGGCGTAAGTTAATACGTTGCTGTTCGGCTGCGGAGAAATTGCCTTGGGGCTTGTATTCTACTCCGGCGACGTCGGCTAATTTGCGGACGGCCTCGTTGAAAGACAGATTTTCCATTTTCATCAGAAAATCAAAAATATCTCCGCCTTCCTGGCAGCCGAAACAGTAGTACAAGCCTTTTTCGCTATTGACAGTAAAGGAGGGGGTTTTTTCCTTGTGGAACGGACAGCAGGCTTTCCAGGTTTTTCCGCTGCGTTTAAGATGCGGTACATACTGGCGCACTAACTCCACGATGTCAAGGCGCTGCTTGATTTTTTCGGCTGCATTGTCTTGTATGGCCATAGATTTGTTCCGTCTGTTTCCCGTACGCGCATACGCACGCCCGCGCGCACACGCCAAGAAAACAATAGCCCCCGGTACCCCGCGGGCTATTGTTTGAAAAACTCTTGTATTAATACCGACGGCGTTTGGTACGGCGCGCGCGGCGTTGTGCTTCCTGAGATTTAATTTTGCGTTTCACGCTAGGAGGCATATAGGTTTCACGGCGTTTGATTTCTTTAAGAATACCGTTTTTTTCGCATTCACGTTTGAAGCGTTTAATGGCCTCTTCCAGGTGTTCTGCGTCTCTTACTTTCACAAAAACCATTTACTTTTTCACCACCTTCTGTTTGACAGTCCAAAATAGGTGCTTATATTATAGCAAATAATATGTCCTTCTGTGGGCTGTTATTTTGCAAAACAACTTTTATCCGTGGGGATGGAACTTTTTGTGTTTAGCTTTTAAGTCGGACACGTCCAAATGGGTATAGATTTGGGTGGTAGTCAAATTGGCATGGCCAAGCATTTCTTGCAGACTACGTAAATCTGCGCCGCCTTGCAACAGGTGACTGGCAAAGGTATGACGGAACAAATGCGGATGCAGGGGCTGGCGGATACCGGCCTTGCGCCCGAGTGCAGCCAAATCTTTCCATACGCTGATGCGGCTGATTTTTTGGCCGCGGTTATTTAAAAATAATTCCGATCCGACGTCAGATTTGCTGGCAAAATGCGCTTTCCGCACGGATAAGTACTGCTTAATCCGCTCGCAACACGCCGGGTGCAGCGGTACAAAACGCTGCTTGCCGCCTTTTCCAAAAGCCAACACCCAGCCTTCGTTCACGTCCACATTTTCTAATTGTAGATTTACCAATTCGCTCACGCGCAACCCCGCTGCATATAAAAGCTCCACGATGACCAGCGTGCGGATTTCATCAAATTTTTCCGCCGGATAAGTCAGCAGCCGTTCCATTTCCTGGCGGGAGAGCTGCTTAGGCATACGCTGCGGCAGTTTGGACGATTTCATTAGCCGGGTGGGGTCCTCTTGAATACGGTTTTCAAGTAGTAAAAATTTGTAAAAACAACGCACGGCTTGCAATTTGCGCGCTACACTGGAGGGGGATAAATGTTCGTTTTCGCGCAGTTGGTAAGCATAACTATCCATAAATTGCGTGGGCACCTTTAGCGCAGACTGCTCGGTAGCGGCGCAATAATCCATATAATGAGAGACGTCGGCCACATACGCCGCCAGCGTGTTGGGGCTGAGCTGGCGCTCAAAAGCCAGGTGGTTTTTAAAGTCCTCTACCAAGGGGTCTAGCGGTAATGCAGGTGTATTTGGCATATTTCTATTATAAAATTTTACTCCGTTTTTTTGTAGTTGTTTTATTGGAAAAATAAAAAAATGTCTTTACCCCTTGACTTGTTTTTTTTTTTTGGTACACTTTTCTTATATCGGAGTGAAAAAAGGAGGGAAGTATATGAAAAGTCGTGCCTTTACGCTAATTGAATTATTAGTCGTTGTTTTAATTATCGGTATACTGGCGGCAATTGCCCTGCCGCAGTATCAAGCGGCAGTGTTGCGGGCGCGATACCAACAAATGGTGGTAATTGCGGATGCTATTACCAAGGCACAACAGGTATATTATTTGGCAAATAATTCTTATGCTACAAATATAAACGATTTGGACATCGGTCCGGCAGCGGGTGGCTCTGTAAATGAGACAGGAGAGGTAATTTCATATCCGTGGGGATATTGTCTCTTAGAATCAACATATATTCAATGTATGCAACGTCGTTACCAGATTTACTATGAAAGCCGTTATAACCGTAAACTTAGGTCCTGTGTTGCCCTTTCTCGTGATGCACTTGCCAACCGCGTGTGTAAGTCGGAAACAGGCGGTGCTGAAGCAAAACTTAACACCACATACGGCACAAATTATTACACTTATCCCTAATCCTTTTTCACGGCGTGCGGCGGCGTGCAAATTGCTACAATATACGCATGAAACAATGCGCAGAGCTGTTTTTTATATTCTCTAAAATCGGCTTGTTTACGTTGGGCGGCGGCTACGCGATGCTGCCGCTGATTGAAACGGAAATCACGGACAAGCGTCAGTGGATTAGCAAAAAAGATTTTTTGGATTTAACGGCATTGGCACAAGCTGCGCCGGGCATTTTGGCAGTAAATATGGCCATTTTTACGGGCTACAAAATGCGCGGGGTGTCGGGGGCAATTTGTGCGGCGCTCGGGGCGGTGTTGCCGTCATTTAGCATTATTTTGTTGCTTGCGCTTTTCTTTCATAATTTTCGTGAAAATCAAACCGTGGAACGCATTTTTAAAGGAATACGCCCAGCGGTGGTAGCATTGATTGCGGTGCCTGTTTTCCGTCTAGGAAAAAGCGCGGGCATCACGTGGAAAAATGTTTGGTTTCCCATTCTGTGTGCGCTGGCGGTGTGGCTGTGGCACGTCTCGCCGATGTACATCGTGTTGGCAGCTGGGCTGGGCGGCTGGCTGTTTTGCAGGGAGGCGCACAGATGATTTACGCGCAAATTTTTTGGACGTTTTTTAAAATCGGCCTGTTTAATTTTGGTGGCGGTTATCCGATGATTTCCTTTATTCAAAATGAAGTGGTTTTTAAACACGTCTGGCTGAGTGGGGCGGAATTTACCGATATCGTAGCCGTCAGCCAAATGACGCCTGGGCCCGTCGGCATTAACATGGCTACGTACACAGGTTATGCGGCTACAGGCAGTGCATGGGGCGCTGCCACTGCAACGCTGGCGGTGTGTCTGCCGTCGTTTTTTATTATGATTTTGCTAGCGAATTATTTTCTTAAATATTCTAAAAACCCGTCTGTGGAGGCCGTATTTAAGGGGCTGCGCCCGGCGATTATCGGATTGATTGCGGCGGCGGCGCTTGTACTGTGTAACCACGAAAATTTTGCGGGCGGCCAAAGCATATTTCTTTTTGTGCTAGCTTTTGTGCTGACGGCGCGTTACCATTGGCATCCTGTTAAACTGATCTTAGTTGCTGGTGTATGCGGCTGGCTGCTGTACTAATTTTCTTACAAAACTGTTAGGACGGACACGAGCCGAGAGAACATAGGACTTTAGGCCTAAAGTTAGGTAGGACTAAATTTTTTTGTTAGTTTATACTAACTTTTGCTATAATAAGTATATTAAAGGAGAAATTATGAAGAAAAAAATGAGTCTTATTATAGCAAGTATGTTGTTAGCTTCTTTTGCAGGTGCAGAAGACCTTACCTCTCGCACCACCCGGGCCGTAGAATATGCCCTTAGCAGCCAAATTGCATTGGCCACACAGCAAAACGAACTGGCTGCCCGGCTGGACCTTCATACAGCCTCTATGCAATGGAAACGCTGTGATATTTTGCAATACCGCCAACGCCGCGACGCCGCGCTGAGCAAGGCTGGAATTAAGCAAATAAGGACTGGTTGTGAAACGGTGGTAACCCGCTGTAATGCGATTGTGCAAAAAAATAATATTATTGTATCTGCTGCGTGCTTTTACCCTGAAAAAAATAAAAACCAGACGGTTCAATTAGTACAATCTCACTTACTTACTTCTAGTGGAATAAAACAGAATTTGTCTGTGTCGGGTGCAGTAAAAGATTTCGTAATATTAGCAAACCGATAAACAAAGGCTACGAAAGCAAAACGCCGAGAAATCTTTTCTCGGCGTTTACTATTTTGAAAGATATAAAAGCGCCAGACAGGAGTTGAACCTGCAACCTTGACCTTAGGACGGTCCCGCTCTATCCAGTTGAGCTACTGGCGCAACAGATATATTTTACCAAGTTTGCTGGCGGCTTCCAATTCTAATCTAAAAGAAACTGCTGCAAAAAGTGCTGTTTCCTTTATAATATATGTATAACGGAGGAAATATGAAACTAACCGAACTTATGAAATTGCGCCGTTCGCGCTATACGCTTACTAATAAACTGCCGATTTCGGAGGCAGAATTAGAAGGTTTAATCGGTAAAGTGCTGTTGCAGACCCCATCGGCTTTTAATGTGCAAAGTGCCCGGGTGGTGGTACTTTTGGGGGCCAAACACGGTACTTTGTGGCAAATCGTGCGAGATAGTTTGCGCGCAATTGTCCCGGCGGAAAAGTTTTCACCAACGGAGGAAAAAATAAATTCTTTTGCAGCGGCCTACGGTACAATATTATATTTTGATGACACTACGGCTACCCGGGCATTGCAGGAACAGTACCCCGCGTACGCTTCCAACTTCCCTATTTGGGCACAACAAGCAAACGGAATGTTGCAGTTTGCTGTTTGGACGGCCCTGGCAGAGGCCGGGGTGGGGGCTTCTCTGCAGCATTACAATCCATTAATTGACGGGGCGGTGAAAGCCAAATTTGAGTTACCCGCTACTTGGCAGTTAATTGCGCAAATGCCTTTTGGACAGCCGGTGGGAGTGGACGCAGAGAAAACCTATTTACCACTGGCACAGCGTTTATATCTTAAGAAGTAATTGCAGGCCAAGACCCAATAAAAAAGCCCCGCCGAAAACGGGGCTTTTAAGATGGACCATTAATAGGCTAAATTTCTGTGTGCGGGCCGGGTATTTTGTTTTACCGGAGTTAACAGTTCTTTAACTGTTTGCTGGTCCTCATCAGATAAGTTGGCAAAAGCGTGCTGCAGTGCAGCTCCTTTCATGCACGCCTCATAAGCCTGCGGGTCCTGTTCCAATTCGGTTAGTTCTTCTGCAGACGCATTTAAAAACCGATCAAAATTCTTTTCAATGCGCTGTGCCAGCGGAGATTTAGCCTGAGCCTGGGCATTTAACGCCGGGATGGACAGCGCAAGTAAAGTGCCTAAAGCCAGCAGATTACTCTTGGTTAAGATTTTACGGCTGAGCACTAAGGCATATTGGGCAGGATTAGCTGTATTATGTTCTACAAACCCTTGGATAACTTTTGAAAACACATACATATTTCCTTCGCGCGATAAACCCGTTTGGGTATGCACCATTAAGTTATCTATCATTTCTAAAAAATCTTTCTTGGTTTGGGTGGAGAAAGAGTTCAACCACGGGGCCTTTTCTAATTGAGCCCGTAACACAGCGCGTTCCTCTTTGGAAAGCTCCTTATCAAATAATCCTACATATTGTTCCAACTGTTTATCTATTTCAGGCCCAAAGTAAAACAAGTGATCTGCATATCCTTCTACGATCTTTAATTCATCCAAGGCTATTTGCAGTTTTAAGGAATACATTTTTTCTATTAACTTGACGTCTTGTCTTAGTTGCATAGACTCTGCCTTGGCGACATTTGCTTTATTTACTTGTCTTTCGTAGCCTTTTTTCAAGCCCTTATTTTTGTCCAATAAGTAAGAATTTTCCTGGGTCAGATCTCTATTATCTTGCTCGGCAATTGCTAACTTCGCTTTGTTACGTTGAGTTTCATTAATTTGCTGAGATAATTTTTGGGCTGCTTCTTTTTGCGTTAATTCAATCTGTTGTTTCTGTTCTTTTTTGTCTAAGATCAGTTTAAAAATAAAGAGCCCTTCTGTAATAGCCACACTGCTTGCTAACGGAAGCAAGCCTTTTTCTAGTAACCGGGCGTGGTCTTGCTTAGCGGAAGCTTGTACTTCGGTAAGCGGGACCTGTGGCGACTCGGTGGCTGCTGCGAATAAAGCACTTTGCCCTAGCAGCGATAAAATAACGGTTAATGCAATCCCTTTTTGTACTAAACGCATACGCACCTCACTTGCTTAGGATACCTATATTCTAAGAAGAACGAATGCTTTATACAAGGGTCTTTGGGCCTAGGCAACAGTGGGCCTTAGGACCTAATTGTGGCGGAAAACAGTAAAAAACAAAGTCCCCGGAAAATTATGCCGGGGACGATAGAGAAATGAATTAGTAAGCTAAGGTATGTTTACGTTTGGGGGAGAAAACCACTGAGAGGACCGGCAAGGATTGCCGGAGTGCCGCTTGCTCTTGCTCCGAGAGCAAAGTAATTTGATGATATGTGTCTGTTCCGGTGACACACGCCTTATAGGCTTGTGGGTCCTGTTCCAGTTCGGCCAGTTCCTCTGGCGAGGCGTTCAAGAACAGGTCAAAATTATTTTCAATGCGCTGCGCCAGCGGAGATTTAGCCTGGGCCTGGGCATTTAGCGCCGGAACAGACAGCATGGACACTACTCCTAACAGAGAAAGCAGATAATTTTTATCCATTGCTTTGCGCAAAAACCGTAAGACGAATTTTTGGTTTGTTTCCGGGTGAGAAAGTAAATAATTGCGGACGATTTGCGAAGAATAAATCAAACATTCGTCTTTTGATAATTTAATGCTCAGTTTGCCTGCTGCAGCCCGTTGGTATACAATTAAGTCATCGAGCATTCGAAAGAAAGTCCTGCGTTCTTCTTTAGAGAGTCCTTGCATTAGCGGTTCGCGTGAGAACCGGAGGCGTAATTGTCTATACTGTTTTTCCGGAAGGGAAGCGTCAAGCAAGGGTACATAACTCTCCAACATTTTTTCTGTTGTAGCACTGAGCGGAGTTTGCAAATTATCTATGTACTTATAGAAAGACGAAAAATCCTTTTCTGTACTTCTTAATTTGAGCAAATAGGCCTCTTTTATATTTTTTAGCTGTTCTTCTAAATTGTGATTGGTGGCAGTAAGTTTTTGGAGTCTGGCTGTTTGGGCTTTATAATTGTTTTCCAAAACCTCCAATTGAGCTTTCAGTTGCTTGGCTTGGGCAACTTCTTGTTGTGCGTTAGCTATTTCTTTTGACAATAGCTTAATCCTTTGGCGTTGCTGTGTTTTATCTATGGCAAATTTAATGGTACCCAAAGTGGCTAGTACAGACCATCCGGTCAGAATGGCCAGTTGGTGTTCTTGGAGCCAGGATCGGTCTTGGCGGGCCTGCTCTTGCACTTCTGCTAAGGGAAGCGTCAGTTGCGGTTGCACCTTGGCCCATAAACTGTTCGGCCCCAACAAGGAACAAACGATGACAAGCACAATGGTCTTTTGTATTAAACGCATGCATACCTCGCACTCATTAAGATACCTATATTCTAGAAAGAAACCGTATACTTTGCAAGGAGAATTTAGGCCCAGGGAGAGAGTAGGTTTTGAGCCCTATATGTTTTGAGATTTTCCGATGAGAAAAAAGGCAAAAAGAGAGAGCCACTCCCGAAAAAGTGGCTCTCGTCAATGGTTTCCGGACTAGGACTCGAACCTAGAATGACTGGACCAAAACCAGTAGTGATACCATTTCACCATCCGGAAATAAATCTCTTATTACGATGCTTTGGAAGTTGGGGCTTCCTCTGCAGTCTGCGCCGTTTGGATGTCGGGATGTTTAGCTAATTCGTCGGCGTAGGCTTTTAATACATTTTCCTCTACATATTGGCGGAATTCTTGTTTAACGGGATGAACCATATCTTTGTGAGTGCCATCGGGCAATTTGCGTGAGGGCATACATACAAAAAGACCTTTGGTCCCGGATACAATTTTCATATTGCGCACTACAAAACAGTCATCAAAGGTAACGCTAGCAAAGGCTTTGAGGCGCTCTTCCCCCATTAAATGAATCCGAATTTCTGTTATCTTCATCGCTTGTTCCTCCGAACTGTGCAACAAATACCTTTCGTCCCGGCTTCTTTATTTTCCCTGCTAAATCGGCGGCGTCTTCCCGGTCTGTAGTCAATGCAAAAACGGTAGAACCGGAGCCAGACATCAGTGGACTTAAACCCAGGGCTGAAAGGTCTTGCTTTACATCCCGTACGGAACAAACATACGGCAGGACAGCTTCTTCTAATCGGTTAAAGAACAAGGTTTGCCATTTTTCGGCAGGCTGTCCTTCTTTCACGTACTCTATTAATCTACTTAATTTAGAAAGGTTTGTCAAGATAATTTGCGGATCAGGCAATTGTAAACGGCTAAATACTCCTTTGGTGGCAACTGCAGTGTCCGGGTAAACCAAAATCAGCCACGGTAATGGCCCACTGGTATAAACCGGAGTTAACTTCTCACCGATACCTTCTCCTTTTAAGAAAGTATCCGGGTATAAAAATAACGGCACATCGGCTCCCAGCCGGGCTGCCGCTGGCAATAAATCTAGCGGATTTTTATGAAAAGTATGACACAAAGCACGTAGGATCGTTCCCGCGTCGGAGGAACCGCCGCCTAGCCCAGCCCCCATAGGAATGTGCTTTTCCAGTGTGATATGGGCTTGCAGTGGTTGCCGGAAATGTTGCTCAAAAACACGTACTGCACGCAGAACTAGATTATTTTCATCGGCTTTTAATTGGGCTCCTAACGGTCCGGTAATTTTGAGCTGAAGGTCTTCCTGGGCGGCTGTTTGCACGCGGATATGTAAGATATCTACTAGTGAAATTTTGGCAAACAAGGTGGCTAGCTCGTGGTAACCGTTGGGCCGCTTACCCGTCACTTCTAAAAACAGGTTTACTTTGGCAGGCGCGTGCCAAGTGGTATAGACAGTCATATTTTCCTCGTGTTTATTTTAGCAAATTAGAAGCAAAGGGATAGAATTTGTTTTATGAGCGTATGCTTGGCCTCAATTTGTTATAATGGGTAATATGAATAAATATCGCATTTTTGGTCTTCTATTATTAGTTGGGTGTATAGGAAACACTCCGACTGCGTGGACGCAGACCTCCGACTCTGCAGCAGAAACAGCAACTCGTGCGGTACAAGGGGTTGACGCGGGAACCCCGGAGGTTGGTAAAACCGTATCTAAGAGTACTTTAGTGACACGTATAGATATGCAGCTGGGAGAGAATATTATCCATTCCAATGTGTTGGACTATAAACAACCGCCTGACTTAGCTGCTATAGGAGAAAAATGCCGCACAGATGGCCCGGAGAGCTGTTTTGTGCTATACAAAGCCTATGAAAATGCAGCGCAGGCTCCGGTGGCGGCCCAAGCTAACGTAGAATTATCAGTACTTAGCTTGCAACGCGGACAGGTCAAGCAAGCCTTACAATACATAGACCGGGCAGCCCAATTATCGCCGGAGGATCCGTTCATTGAATTAACACGCGGCTGGACTTTGTTTGCGGCAGGAAAATATAAAAAAGCCCGCCAGTCTTTTGCCAATATGCTATATTTAACAGCAGATTTTGAGTATGCTTCATCGGCTAAATTAGGAACGGCACTATCTTACTATTTTGAAGGCAATCATAAGGCGGCGGCAAAAGATTTTCAGTATATCTATACTTCTAACCCATATTTGATTTCCTTTGCCGCCTACATGATGGGGCAAATTGCGGCCCGGGATAGCCAATCCCAAAAATTAGCCCCGGTATTTTTGGAACAGTCTCTTAGCCACGATACCCGGCAATACCCGGCTTTGGAATTATTAGCGGCTTTGTCAGAAAAAAATAAGGCTAAACCGTTGGCTTCCTTTCAATACTATTCCACTTTATACAGCTTGGACCCGGACGATAAAACTGCTCGCCAGAAACTTACCCAGTACGCCGAGAAACTCAATAAAAAGCCGGAAGATTATTTGTTTTATGTGCGTTTAGATAAGCCAATTGTACAGGAATTAACGGTGCCCCCTTCTACTCCCGTCCGTATGGCTTTGTATGCGGACCGTTGGCAAACACCAACTGCTTTACAAAGTATAGCCGTTATGCCGTCCGGCGTGATGACAGTAACGGATGAAAAGCTTGGACAAGTACTCAAATCCCCTTCTTTCGTGACACGGGTGTTGGATTTTAACGCCGATACTAAAAGCGTAGATGTAAAGGATGGCCGCGGTCATGTGGAATTTTCAGCCCGGCGGCCTTTTGTACTTCGCACAGATAAACCGGGTAAAACAATTCTGGTCAAGAATGCCCGGGCAGAGGATGTTTTCGTGACGGATTTTAGCGATAAGGAAATAGCAGGTTCTTTGCGGGTTATCCCTACTGAAAAAGGAATGCTGTTAGTAAATGAAACGGAAACAGAACAATTAATTCCGGCTTTATTGGCCTTGCAGGCACGCCATGTAAAAGAGCCGGCTGCCTTACGTGCACTAGCGGTAGTATTTCGTGCAGCCTTGCAAGAGGCCGCCTCTCAAAGAACAGATGCTCCTTACCAGATTACAGACAATGATGTATATTTCAAATTTAAGGGAATTAATCTAACCGTACAGGCGCAAATTGATGCTGCCAAAGAGTCCCGCGGGCTGGAATTGTCCGGCACGGACTTAGGATATTATAGCGCGTGCGGAACGGTGTCTTATGACCAAACTGCCAATACCGCCCACCGACCGGATTATCAATATTCCCCGTCTAATTTATCCAAATATATGTTGTCCAATCCTCCGGCTGATTTATACGCAGCTCCGGATGATCCTACTCAATGGTCTGCTATTAAATGGGTATATTTATACGACGGAAAGGAAATTGCACAACGCCTTAATGCCCGCAGCAAATTTGGCCAGTTACGTGCGATGATACCGCTTACCTTGTCGCCTAACGGGCGTGTTCTATCTATGCGCTTTGAGGGCAGCCAAGGCGATTATGTTACCGATAATGAGCAGGAAACTTTGTATATTTTAGGGGCGGGAACCTTGCGTTCCGGATTTTTTGATTTTGTGCCGATGTATCAGGGAAAGAATATAACGCGTGTTTTAGTGCGCGGTTATGATACAGGCACAGGTGTAGGGTTATGTGTGGCCGGAGCTGAGGGCTTGGCACGTGACGGGCAGGATTATCAAGGAATTATTAAATACTACTTCCCGGCGGCCCGCATTTTAGATACCCGTACGGGAGCATTACACTGATGACGAAAACAAAAATTTTATATTTGATTACGGCCTTGGACCAGGGCGGCGCACAAAACAGCGTGCTAACTACCATTAAACGTTTAGACCGCCGGGAATTTGAGCCGTATTTAGCTTCCGGAAAAGGCGGGCGGCTGGACGGACGGGTAAAGCGGGAATTTAAAAATGTATATTTCCTTTCGGCTTTGAAACATGATGTGCGTGCACGTTATTGTTTGTTGGACGCGTGGGCTGTATTGCAAATGGGACTTTTGATGCGTAAAATTAAACCCGAAATTGTGCATACAAATGCTCCTAAAGTAGGTATTTTAGGGCGGATCGCCGCGCGTATTTTCTGGCGGAAAGCAAAAGTGGTGCATACGTTTCACGGCTTAGGATTTGCTAAAGAGCACGGCGCGAAACAATTTGCTTTTTTTGTAAAAACGGAAAAATTTTGCTCCTCTTTGACCGATGTATTAGTGTTTGTTTCCAAGAAAAATGCCGCCGAAGCCGCTGCCCTGGGTATTGGAAAAGGGGTGCGCAGCGAAATTATCCGTGCGGGCATTGATTTCAACCGTAGATTGCCTGCCAATTTTGATTCGGCTGCCAAAAAAGCCTCATTAAAAATTCCGTCCACTGGGCGGGTGGTACTGGCTTTGGCTAATTTTAAACCGCTTAAAAATCCAATTCATTTTGTATTGGCTGCTTACAAAGTGCTCGGAAAAAATAAGAACGTTTACTTTATCTATACGGGAGACGGCCCGTTAAAGGAAGCTGCTACTAATTTAGCCAAACATTTGGGAATAGAAAAGCAGATTATTTTCCCGGGTTGGCGCGGAGATACGGATGAATTGTTAGCTATCAGTGATGTATATGTCAGCACCTCCTTGCGCGAGGGACTGCCGATGTCCATTTTAGAAGCGCAAGCGCATCAGGTGCCTGCGGTATGTTATGATGTGGACGGCATTAGTGAAGTAATTACCAATAACCGTACAGGCTTTTTAGTCAAAACCAATGATATCAGTGCTCTGGCAGAAAAGATTACGGCCTTATTGCGCAACAACGGGTTGCGGGAGCGGTTTAAGCAAAACATTGCCCGGAGGGATTTTGGGGAGTTTACAGTGCCTGTAATGATACGCCGTCAGGAGCAACTTTACCGTTCTTTAGACGGTCAGAAACGCCACAGACCATTATTCAAAAGACGGCGCAAAAAATTTATCAAACACCAATAATACCTTGGGGGAGAAATGGACTACGCAAGCAATGAATTGGAACAAAAAACTTTAAATGCCACTCGCACATTTGCCCAAGAGAAACTAAAGTCCCTGCGCGCGCAAATGGACGAGCGTGAGGAATTTTCTACGGAAATGTACGAGGAGTTCCGCAAATCGGGGATGTTTGGTTTATGGCTGCCGGAAAAATACGGTGGCGCGGGTGGGGGGATTACGTGTTTGGCGATGGCCTTTGAAGAGTTTTCCCGCGTGTGTGCCGGGCTTGCACTGACTACAGGTACGTCGGCACTGGGTGCAATTCCCATGTTTTTAGCCGCTACACCCAAGCAACGAGAACGTTGGTGCTACGACCTAGCAAGTGGTAAAAAATTGTGGGCCTTTGCCTTGACTGAGCCTGAGGCCGGCTCTGATGCCACTGCCCTTAAAACCACTGCGATCAAGGACGGAGACTACTATGTGGTAAACGGTACCAAGCACTTTATTTCTACCGGAAAGGAGGCCGATTTTTACACGGTGGCGGTTAATACAAATCCGTCGCGCGGTGCGCGCGGTATTTCGCTTTTAGTCATTGAAAAAGGTACGCCGGGCTTTACGTTTGGCAAGAAAGAGCATAAGCTGGGTATTCGTACTAATCCGACGTATGAACTGATTTTTAATAATGTACGTGTGCCGAAAGAAAATCTGCTCGGCAGTGAAGGCCGCGGCCTTTTGTATGTGCAGGAAACGTTGGATTTTTCACGTCCGGGCGTGGCAGCGCAGGCCGTCGGTATTGCGCAAGGGGCACTAGATGAAACTATCCCGTATTTGCGCACACGCAAACAATTCGGTCAGCCAATTATTACTTTCCAAGCATTGGCACACAAGGTGGCGGAGTTGGCAGCTAAAACTGAAGCGGGTCGCGCGCTCGTATACAGTTTAACGCACCGTATGGATAGCGAGTGGTTCCCGGCGGTCAAAGCGGCGCTTGAAAATAATACCACCGTACATGACGAGCTTAAAAAAATCAAAGGCGGTCGGTGGACCAAATACAGCGCCATGGCTAAACTTTTCTGCGCCAATACCGCTATGGAAGTGGCCGACGAGTGTGTAACCCTTTGCGGCGGGGTGGGCTATATGCGCGATTTCCCCGTGGAAAAATATATGCGCGATGCCAAAGTAACGCAAATTTACGAAGGTACGGTACATATTCAGAAAAATGAAATTGTGGCCGCGTTGATGAAAGAATATGCCGCCGCAACCCCGGCGGGTAGTGCCGCCGCTCCGACGGTGACGCTGGAAGAATTACTGCGCGATTATCACAAAAAATCTGCCTCTTTTGCAAAGGGAACAGACATTTCGCAAGCGGAAGTGATTGTGGCCGGCGGGCGCGGGGTAGGCAATAAGGAAGGTTTTGCATTATTACAACAATTGGCCGACCGTTTGGGTGGTGTGGTAGCGGGCACACGTCCGGCGGCAGATAACGGTTGGATTTCGCAGGAGCGCCAAATCGGTATTACCGGAAAAACCGTCAAACCCAAGCTCTACATCGCATGTGGCATTTCGGGTCAAACGCATCACCTAGCCGGCGTGCACGCAGATGTGATAGTGGCTATCAACAAAGACCCCGATGCTCCTATTATGAAAGCGGCGCAATACCCTGTGGCTGGCGATTTGTACGAAGTCATTCCGGCACTGCTCAAAGAGCTGGAAAAATAAACTTATCAAAAATCTGCTAACTTATAGGTGTTACAAATCGTATTTCCGGTATTTCCGCAGTTAGCATTGCTACTGATGAGTTCTCCGCCAAAACTTTCACAAATCGCTTTACCGCGAGCTTTGCGTGAAGCGTACGTTAGACAACGAATTTGTCCTCTGGCATCTTGTAAATATTGATTTGTATGATTACGGTGATACAAGGTAAAAGAAGCAATACGGGCATCTCCGTCAAAATAAATAGCAGAAGTATTAAGATCATCTATATAAAACCCGGCCGGACCAATAAACAGGCGTCCGTCGTACGGAGAAGGCAAATCCTTGGACAGTGTGACAGGTAAATCATCCCAATCCGTGGCATAATATCCGTTTTCCAAGTAAAAAACTTCTTGGGCATTTTCAATGCTGCGCGCGGTTTGTATCATGGTAGCGTAGCGGCTTTTATCCACGGCCCGTTGGTATTGCGGCAGGGCTATGGCGGCCAGTATACCGATA
>JAZNWO010000024.1:0-97674 GCA_045593365.1 Candidatus Avelusimicrobium sp. | reverse complement strand
GCCGCAATACCAAAAAGCTGTTATGAAAGCTCGTTTTACACAGCTAAAAGTATTGGCAAGCAGTATAGCCCAAGCACAAGAAGTGTACTATTTGGCGAATGGTGTTTATGCCACACGTTTTGATGATTTGGATGTTAATACGCCCCCGTTTGACAGGGAAACAACACATACTATGGGTAATACGAGGTATTTCCCTTGGGGAAACTGTACAATAGCAGGTGGAGAGGCAACGACCCCGCGAGTCTCTTGTACAAATACAAATATTCAATTAGGGTATTATATATATCACCAAAATGGTTCCAATTTAAAGCTTGCAGGTACCCAAGCCTGTAAGGCAGAAAATCAAATTGCCAATTCCATACAAAACCAGCTTTGCAAAGCCGAAACAGGAGCTGCTACAAACCGGGAAGCCGATGGCGGTACTTATTGGACATACTAATAAAACAGTCATCAAATTTACTACAATATCCGTATGCCACAGTATTTAGCGGATATTAAGGAAAAAGAATTTTTTATTGAAGGAAGCGAAGCACATCATTTGGCGGGCGTCGCGCGGCATAAAGAAGGCGACGAGATTACTGTCTTTGACGGAAAAGGCAAACAATACACCGCCCGTATCACGCGCGTGCAAAAGGATTTTATCCGTGGCGAACTCTTGCAAAAAATCCAAATCAAAAAATCCGCTATTTCTTTAGAACTTTGCTTTGCTCCTACCTCGCGCAATACCTTAGAAGATGTGTTGGATAAATGCACACAGCTGGGCGTTACTTCTTTTCAACCTATTTGGACGGAGCGTAGTGAGTACGATTTATCCAAAAAATGGGAGCAAAAAGCGCAGCGTTGGAACCAAATCATTTTGTCTGCCTGCAAACAATGCTCGCGCGGGGAAGTACCCGTGTTAAAAGCGCCGCTGCCGTTTGAAAAATGTGCCGCTCGGTCAGACAGACCGTCGCTACTGGCGTACGAAGCAGAGGAAAACCACACACTTGCATGGGGACTTGAAAAATTAGGTGTGCCCAAAAACATAAGTATTTACATTGGCCCGGCAGGCGGTTGGACCGATGAGGAAATTGTCATCGGCGCGCAGTACGGCATCTTGCCTGTTACGCTGGGACCGCATATTCTGCGTGCGGAAACCGCGTGCATTTCGGCGTGCGCTAAACTTTTATGAAATTTTTCTTAAAAACCTTCGGCTGCCGTGTCAACCAAGTGGAAAGTCAAGCTATTTTGGAAGCGTTTTCCGCACGCGGCTATAATGCAGTTCCTTTTGAACAGGCAGACCTCTGTCTGTTAAATACCTGCACGGTCACGCATCAGGCCGATAAAGATGTGGAAAAACTCATCCGCCAAATTTTGCGCCGCAATCCGAATACGCGCTTAGTGCTGACCGGCTGCTATGCTGCCGCGCACGCTGCGCACATCAAACAAAATTTCCCGCAGGCAGAAATTATCGGCAAATATGAACTCGGCCAAAAACTCTTTGGCACAGAAGATTTATGCTGGACCGTGTCGGGCCACGAGGGCCATAGCCGCGCGTTTATTAAAATACAAGACGGGTGCGACTGCTTTTGCTCGTATTGCATTGTGCCGTTTGCGCGTTCTGTCAAACGCTCCAAACCCGCCGCGGATGTCTTGCAAGAAATCACCGCGTTGGTACAAAAAGGCTTTAGCGAAATTGTGCTGACAGGTATCAATATCGGCAATTACAAATGCCCGCAAAGCGGGAAGGATTTGGCCGCACTGTGTAAAGATATCGCCGCACTGCCCAGGCATTTCCGCGTGCGGTTTTCCTCTATTGAATTGCAAACGGTTACAGACGGAGTGATTGAAGCCATGGCGCAATATCCTGCGCGGTTTTGCAATTATTTGCACTTGCCGTTGCAAAGCGGATGTGATAAAGTACTTAAAGAAATGAACCGCCACTACAGTACCGCACAATATGCCGAAAAAGTGGCTGCCCTACGTGCCCGCGTGCCGCAAGCAAGCGTATTTGCCGACGTCATTGCCGGATTTCCAACGGAAACCGAGGCGGATTTTGAAACCACTTACCATTTCATAGAAAGCCAACAGCTCTGCGGATTGCACGTATTTAGTTATTCCCCGCGGCCGGGTACAAAAGCTGCCACACTGCCACAGCTTCCGCCGGAAATTATCAAATCCCGCGCCGAAAGATTACGCGAATTGGATAAAAAACTGCGTGCTGATTTTGCTGTCTCCTTGGTAGGCAGTGTGCAGGAAGTTTTTATTGAGGAGCACAACGCACAAGGCGTACGCGGAGTAACGGGCAATTTCCAACAAGTGATTTTAGAAAATCCACCCCTAGAAGTACACGGATTGGTAAAAGCCAAAATCCTCCGCGCCAAAGGCCCTGTTTGCTACGGGGTGTTATATTAGCGCAGAATTTTGTATAATATAGGTACCAAATTTTAAAGCTGTGATTTTTTTAGGCAAGAGTTAAACAAAATGGTAGCCCAAAATAATCTGTGTGTACTCATCTTGGCCGCCGGAAAAGGCACCCGGATGAAGTCCTCCCTTCCCAAGCCACTGCACCCTGTGTGCGGCTTACCTATGGTGGCGCATAGTTTGCGCGCCGCCCAAGCTTTACAACCAGGCGCTATTTGTATTGTGGTAGGACATGAAGCTCCCAAAACGATTGATGAAATTACCACACATTTAGAGGCATGGGGCATTACAGCTCCCGTCGTATTTGCCGAACAAACAGAGCTTAACGGTTCGGGTGGGGCCGTGCGCGCCGCCATACCTCTTTTGCATAAGTTTGACAGCGTTATGGTTTTAAACGGCGATGTACCGCTCATTCGTCCGGAAAGTTTACAGGATATGTATAATCAGTTTACCGCCAAACAAGCGGGTGCTGGCGTACTTTCCATTGATATCGCTAATCCGGCAGGTTACGGACGTATTGTTCGGGAAGAAAATGGCAACTTCGCCCGCATTGTGGAAGATGCCGATGCCGACGAAAAAACCCGCGCTATTACCGAAGTAAACGGCGGTATGTACGTATTTAACGGTCCGGCCTTGGTAGCGGCCTTGGAAAGACTCACGCCGCAGGGCCCCAAACACGAATTTTATTTAACCGATACGTTAGCTTTCATTAAAGAAAGCAAACCCGCTATTGTGTATCAGTTGGCAGATTTCCAAGAGTCTCTCGGTGTCAACAGTCGCGCCGAATTGGCCCAGGCCGAAAGAATTATGCAGCAGCGCATTAATGCCAAATTTATGGCTGACGGCGTACGCATTGTCCGTCCGGAAAATACTTATATTCACCAGAGCGTGCAAATTGGCGCCGATACCACTATTTACCCTGACACCTATATCGAAGGCAATACCATCATCGGTAAAAATTGTCTCATTGAAGGCAATGTGATGCTGCGCAACTGCCGTATTGCAGATAATGTTATCATCCGCATGGGCAGCTATTGTGATGACAGCATCGTAGCAGAAAATTGTGAAGTTGGCCCCTATGCACGGCTACGTCCGGGAGCAGAGCTAAAGACCAAGGCCAAAGTGGGCAATTTTTCCGAAGTAAAAAAATCCGTCATCGGTGAAGGGTCTAAAGTCAATCACCTCTCTTATATCGGCGATACCGATATGGGAGACGGGGTAAATATCGGAGCAGGCACTATTACCTGTAATTACGATGGACAGAAAAAGCACCGTACCGTCATAGGGGACCACTGTTTTGTAGGGTCTAATACCAATTTTGTAGCACCTGTAGAAGTCAAGCCGTATAGTAAAATCGGCGCGGGTTCCACTATTACCAAAGAAGTTCCCGAAGGTTCTTTGGCAATAGCAAGGGCGCGCCAGGTTGTTTTAGAAAACAAAGGTATCAAACATGACTAAACTTGTAAACGGGGATTTATGCGTTTTCTCCGGTAATGCCAATTTGGCTTTGGCCCAAAAAATCGCGGGTCATTTAGCAATAGAACTAGGTAAGATGCGCGTGGAGCGGTTTGCCGACGGGGAGATTGATGTGCAAATTTTGGAATCGGTCCGTGCACATGATTGCTATATTATCCAGCCGACCTGCCCCCCAGTTAACGAAAATTTGATGGAACTTTTGATTATGGTGGACGCTTTTAAACGTGCCAGTGCCGGGCGGATTAACGTGGTGGTGCCTTATTTCGGCTATGCCCGGGCTGACCGCAAAGCAGCCGCCCGTGTGCCTATCACAGCCAAGCTGGCCAGTAATTTAATTACGGAGGCAGGGGCCGACCGTATTATGACGCTGGATTTACACGCTGCACAAATTCAGGGATTTTTTGATATCCCGGTAGACCATATGCGCGCGCGCAGTGTGTTTTTGGACTATTTTAAAGATTTTAAGCGGGAGGATTTAGTCGTTATCTCGCCGGATGTGGGCGGAGTGGAACGCGCACGCAAATTTGCCGCCAAAATGAATGTGGGCCTGGTTATCATTGATAAACGCCGTCCCAAACCCAATGAAGCCGTAGTCTATAACGTCATCGGTGACGTGAAGGATAAGGTGGCTATCATTTTTGACGATATTGTAGATACAGCAGGTACGCTGATTACAGTAGCGGAAAAAATCAAAGAACACGGCGCGCGGGAAGTATATGCCGCCTGTTCACACGGGTTGCTTTCGCGCAACGCCGTAGATAAAATTAACAAATCAGCTATCAAAAAACTAATCATTACTGATTCCCTACCATTACGGGATTTGGGGCCGAAAGTAGAGACACTGTCCGTTTCGTATATTTTGGCAGACGCCATTAAACGCAACCATGACGGCCGCTCTATCGGCGATATGTTTAATTAGTTTTTTATATTAAGGAGTGAAGTAACATGGAAGAAATGAACATCAAAGCCGCCGCCAGAACTGGCGAAGGCGTAAAAGGCGCACTAAGCAAAATCCGCGCCGAAAAAAATGTCCCGGCTGTAGTATACGGCGGACATAAAGACCCCGTGAGCATCACGGTCAGCCTGAAAGATTTGGAAAAAATCATCAAGGCAGGCAAAAACACCATTGTTGCGCTTGAACTGCCCTCCGGCAAGGAACAAGTGCTCGTCAAAGAAGTGCAATATCACGTGGTAACGGATTTACCGATTCACGTAGATTTCCAGCGCGTATCCTTAAAGGACAAGATGAACGTCGTCGTACCGGTCAAATTGGTAGGCGAATGCGCCGATGTAAAGACCTATGGTGCCATGGTAGAGCACATTATGCGTGAAATTGAAGTGCGCGCCCTGGTCAGCAAAATTCCGCACGAGATTGAAGTGGATATGACCCCGATGACCATTAACACAGGTATCGTAGCGGGCGACATTAAACTGCCCGAAGGAGTGGAACTCGTAACCGATGCCCAGGCCCCGGTGGTACACTTGACTATCCTGAAAGATGAAGAACCTGCTGCGGCTCCGGCGGCTGCGGCGGATGCCCAACCGGAAAGTTCTTCCACTAAGGGCAAAAAAGATGCTGACGGCAATCTGACCAAGAATGCCGCCGCACCGGCCAAAGACGCGGCCAAGAAATAACTTGAGTTATACACTTATTGCCGGACTGGGTAATCCGGGCGCTCAGTACCAAAAAACCCGTCATAATGCCGGGTTTATGGTAGTGGATGCGTTGGCCGACAAGTTCGGTGCGGGTTTCCAGTCCTGGCAAAATTTAGGTGTATATGCCAAAGTGTCTCTCAGCGGCAAAGAAGTATTACTTGCCAAACCACAGACGTATATGAATTTATCGGGTCAGCTCGTCGGTGGGCTGGCCCGGTTTTACAAAATCCCGTCTGAAAATATACTGATTTGTTTTGACGATATGTCGCTAAACCTAGGTAATATCCGTTTGCGTGCGTCCGGCTCTGCCGGCGGCCAAAAGGGGATGAAGCATATTATTGAGCAGCTGGGCACAGATAAAATTTCACGTCTGCGCGTAGGCATTGGGCCCAAGCCGGAACATTTTGACGCGGCTGATTTTGTACTCGGCAAATTTACTGCGGCCGAAATTCCCACCTTGGAAAGTGCTATCCAAAAAGCTACCCAAGCAATTGGGGTTTATCTTTCCGACGGCCTTGAAAAAGCCATGAACCAGTTTAACTGATTTATACAAACTACCTTTTAATTTACAGATATCCCCAACCAGTATAATTGTAAGTGCTGCTCTGGGATTTGTACGTAGTTCGTCCTGTTTCGGCTTTACAAATCTGATTTTGCGGGGAGCTGAGGTTAATATTAAAAGCAATACAATTGCGGACTTTTGGAGCATTCCCAAAATCAAGCCATACTTGATATTCCATACCTATATCCTCGTTATTACAAGCAACCTGCTGATTAGCTCCTTTATCAGTAGATGAGTTAGTTTCAAGATAACAATATCCCCAGTCATAGTGATATAAATGTTCATCGCTGGTATCCAATTGTCCGCCGGGAAGTTGTATATCCAAATCCTCCAGCTTGGTGGCATAATATCCGTTAGCCAAGTGATAAACTTCCTCAGCTTGAGCCAAACTGTGTGCTAATACCTTAAGCTGTGTAAAACGCGCTTTCATAACAGCCTTTTGATATTGCGGTAAGGCAATAGCCGCCAGTATGCCGATAATTAAAACAACTACTAATAGCTCTATGAGCGTAAAGGCACGACTTTTCATACACTTCTCTCCTTTTTTTCTTCAAAGATAAGAGAAGTATAGCAAAAAAAAAAAACGAGTCAAGGGGTAGGGCACTTTTTGTGTTATTCAAACAAAAAATAGGCAGAAATTTATAACCGATTAAACAATTGGATATATTGCGTAAGACTCACTTGTTCCGGGCGCACCGTCAAAGACAAACCAAGCGCAGCAATAGAAGTCTGTACTTTGTTTTTCTCATATCCCGCCAGAGAGAGTGAATTAAACAAAGTTTTGCGGCGGTGCAGAAAAGCGGCTTTAATCAATTGCGCAAAAAACGGATATTTTTCAGGCGATACCTGCCACTCTATTTTTTCAAACGTAAGCACGGCACTTTCCACTTTTGGCGGTGGGGTAAAACACATTTTACCCACTTTAAATAGCAACGCAGGCCGTGCGCGCACTTGTGTTAAAATAGACAAAGGACCATAGCCGTCTTGTCCGCTACAAGCTAAAATACGCTGTGCCTGCTCCTTTTGAAACATAAACACAGCTCCCGCAAAGTGCGACCAGGCAAGCACCTTATCCAAAATCTCCGCCGCATCAATATAAGGCAAATTACTGACAATAAAAGTAGGCCGCGCGGGTAATTGCGCCAAATCAAATTTTAAAAAATCCTCTCGCACCAAATGCCCGGCTATTGCCGGAAAATGCGTAAGCAAATAATCTTGCATTTGCGGATCAATTTCCACGGCAGTAAAAAAAGGAAAATTCCGCGCGAGCAGTTCCTTTGTCAACGCACCCTTGCCAGGGCCAATTTCTAACACAGCTCCGCCCGACGGAACAACTCCGACAATGCCGTCAATTATGCGCGTACTGGTTAAAAAATGCTGTCCATATTTGTGCATTAAAGTTCCAAAATTTTTAAATTCTTTTTGGCAGTCTTATTACCCGGCTGCAGCTGTAAAGCACGGCGGTAATAGGCCGCAGCTTGTGCATCGTCACCTGACACTACGTAAGCGGTACCCTGGCCCAAAAGCGGCAATACATCGGCCGGATTTTTTTGCCCGGCTGCCGCAAACGCCTCCTGCGCCTGGACGCTTTGACCGCTTAGCAAGGCCGCTAAACCTTGCAAGAGCAAATAATCCCCATCCTCGCCAGTCCGGACTGCCTCTTGCAAATCCGCTGCAATATCCTCCACATACCGCACCCACGTCTTACCCATCACCCACAGGCCCATATCATTGCCGACCAAGCGCGGGTCGTATACGGCCTTGGGTGTGGTGGTACGGTTTTGTGTCAGTGCCGACGGAGAAGCATAATCTGCCGTGCGTCCTTGCAAGGTCATATTTACTTCATATTTATCCCCCCCGACACCAACCACACGCGAAAGCTCCTGCACCAATTCCTCCACTTGTGCTGTGCGTTTGGTTTCGTCTGTTGCATTTAAAACAAAACTGCGTTGAAAGGCCATAGCAGAAGGCCCGCCGTTTGTCTGTTGGGAAGCGCGCAAACTTTGATACGCTTCTGCAAATTTGCCGTGCGCAGACGGCTGCTTTTGCGGCGCGGGAGTTTGTAGTGGGGTGTATTCCAATTCCACTTGGATGTGAATGTCTTTGGCGGCCGGCACTTTGAGCAAATTATTTTTAAACTTTTCAATTTGTTGCGCAAACTGCGCAGTGCTTTGTCCGCTGGCACGATATACGGTATTTAAGGAAAGCCCGTCGGATTTAAACTGCACAATGGAGAAAGCGCCCTCTATCACTGCGCGCGCCTCTGCCCGGCGGCCCAGTTTAAGCAACAAATAGCTATAACGCAAACGCGCCACAAAATCACCCGGTTTAGTGCGCACCGCTTTTTTATAATACTTCAAAGCCTCCTCCGTACGCTCTTGTTTTTCGTACAATGCGGCCAAGGCTAGCTGTGCATCCTCATATTGGTAGAAATACTTTAAGGCTTTTTTATAGGAAGTTTCCGCTTGGCTGTCGCGCCCCATAAAATCATATAACGTGCCCAGTTGGTAATGATACAACGGCTCACGCGGTGCCAGCTCCACAGCACGGCGGTATTCGTCTAGGGCTTTATCAAAATTTTTCTGTGCAGCATACGTGGAGCCTAAATTCATATGTGTATCGGCTTTGTTGGGGTTTAGTTGCGCCGCACGCAAAAAATTTTCCTGCGCTTGGGTGATATCTCCTTTCCACCCCCACGCAATACCAAGCAATTGATAGCCCATAGGATTGTTGGGTTCCAGCCGCAAGCCCTCGCGATATTCGCTCATGGCGTCCTCTACTTTACCGCTCCAATACAGTGAGGCCCCGTATAAAAAATGCGGTAACCCATCCGCCGGATTTTTGATAATTGCTTTGGCAAAGGAATTTGCCGCGGCCTGATAATTTGCGCCGGACATTTCCCCCATACCGCGGCGCATATCGGAGACGGATTGCTCCAGCATAATGCGGTCCCACACAGTTTGGGAATAGTCGGTCTTAATTTCCTTTTTACCGAAGTCAAATGGAAAAATAGCCCACGCAGGAGATGCCATCCCCCCCAGCAGTATCCCAGTAAAAAACACAACCAATACGCGGTATTTCATGTATTTATTGTAGCAAAAAACCATTACAGCAAAAAAATCCCCCGGGTTATCCCGGGGGACTTGAATGGTACGTCAAATAACCTAGCAACCTGTTCCACCACAATCATTCGTGGGACCTTGATTATTCCCCAGTGCCCCACTACCAGTGCCCACAACTATTTTTCCTTGGCAATTTGTTCCGTTGCTTGGTTTTTGTTGCAAGCTGCCTTGGGAACATATAGCATTCAGGTAGCTCTGGACTTGCTGATAACTCATGGTGCCGTTGAGATTACAAGAGCCACTGCCCAACACGTTCGCATAGGCGTTGTGATAGGCTTTACGGTTCGCGTCCGTTCCGGCCTTTGGGTTCGGTGTAAAAACTGCCGCAGCAATCGGTTGTAACGGAGCTCCTTTCCATATGCCCGTATTTAAGCTGTTCTTATAACCAGCCCCAATCTCGGATTTCTTGCCTGGGACATAACGTCCATAATGGAAAGTCGGATGATCTCCTTGCTGCATTGCCTGCAGTGCATGACTGCGTTCACACCAATAAAAACGCGGGTCTAATTCTTTCTTCTGTCCATCCGCCGACACAATCCATTCCGTCGGGAAATAGGCAGAAGTCTCTCCCATGTACGCTACAAAGGTACCCAACATATTGTTGTAGCCCAGTACACTTACATGCGGATCTTGCGAGTTGGCTCCGATAGTTTTACCCAACATACATACCGCATTTAACGGAATGTTGTCTTGTTGGCCGACAATATCTATTGCCGAGAGCAAAGTATCTATCGTGATACAATCCTTTAGATCCACTTGCGTATTGGGATGCTGCCGTTCATATATCTGTTTAGCTTTATTCAACAGATTCATAATATCAGCATCCACGGCAACTAATTGCTTATTGCTGATGGACTTAACTCCGGCACAGTCCGAGCTCGGGAATCCATTTATCACAGTGATATCATTGGATCCGCAATTCGGATCTTTCTTTTGCGGAGTACCCCATACCCATTTTCCGTCTTTTTGTTCGCACTGTTTGACCCATTCGCAATTATTTGTGTCGACACTGCTTTGTGTATCTCCTGATTTACATTCATCCTCGGTATCATCTATTTGTTGCGCGGCAACATCGGTGGAGTATTGTGCCGAGTCAGACGCATTCACGCTAGCATCTTTGCATTCATACGCCGTCCATTTAACATCCAGAGTCACGTCAATGGCCGTACTCGTACTGGTCTGGTTAGCAATATAATTGCGCATCACTTCTACCGTGTCCTCAGAGAGGTAGTAAGTGGCAGAACCCGGTCTCTTTTCGTTAAACACGACGTCTTTTACCCGTTTTTCCTGCCCAACGGATATGCCGCTTCCGACATCGGTCACGTCTGCGTCCACACACAGGTCACCAAGCTGATAACGGCTCGCCTCATAGGTTAAGGTACCTGCAACTGTTCGCTTTTCTAACCCATTGATTGCATGGGCAACGATATTGAAAGCATTCCAGTTACAAGACATCATCGCCAAGCCGCCGCCGACTCTTTTTCCATTACGTTCTGCTTGAGAATGGAATATACCGGTCCAGTTCTTCACATAATCGTTGTAGAACTCAATGTAGCGCATCGGCATATTACGCATGGCTGGTAAACCCGTATTCAAGTTACCGTTGACTGCGGTGGTCAGCGGTTTTTCCATGACATAGCCCTCAATCCGTATCGGCCGAATATATTGGAAAGCAGATATATCCCAACCGCCGTTGTCTAAGGCCTTTTCTACTTCCCGTTTGTACTTGACATAATCAAACACACCGCCTTTGGACACATAAATCACACAACCGTCATAACCACTGCGCTCTCCGTACTCAGAGGTACCAGGGGCGGCATGGAAATTATGTGAATGCTCCTTTCCATTGTCCGTATCTACGTGTTGACCCGTAGTGCGGACAACAGATTCTCCTACACCCGTTACAGTAGGCGTACGATCTCTGAAAGTACGAGCACCGCAGAGCGCCTTGCCGTTGTTTGCCTTGTCTTTGATAACATCGTTTTTGACAATGACAGCGTGATAGGTGTGTCTCCAATTAGCTGCCTTACCCGTACCGCGCACTTCAAACAGGTGGTCATTGCTGATGGATTCACAACGGTATCTGTCCTCTGCATTAGGAGTGCGGTCTTTGGTAAAGCCACCTAAACAAGATTTTCGGGCACCCCAAGGGCCCTTTCCTCCTACTACACTGCTGCCCTTTTCGTATTTAACTTTTACATTTGCAGCTAAACCGAAAGCCCGGCGACAGTTATCTTCAGAAGAAGGAAAGCTTCCAAACGGGAAATTCTCATGGTCTGCTTTTGCTTGCGCAACTCTAGCATCCCATTCACTCGTTTTGACTCCGTTACATTGACCTTCTTTTATTTCGCCAGGAGCGCCTCCCAAGAAATAATCCATATCGCCGTCGGCATTGCCCCATACCAAACAGTTAATCAGGTTGGACAAACCCGTTGCGAAGTTTCCGATAATCGTAGCAATCGCATCAGCCAGTGGTTTGCGCCACAAGAAGTATTTCCATCTCCATTTTTCTTGTTCGCGCTGCTTCATCAGGTCCCACCACCACGGCGTGATACCCTTAAAGTTCATATTACGGTCAAACTTTCCGGCACCGCCGCCTGTAGCAAACAGTCCGCTGCCTAGGCCGCCTAACCGCTGGTTTTCCACCGGGTTAAAGGCTGCATCTTTTAAGGCTTGCACGGCATCAGCTTTTCCTAAAGCATCACGTGAAGCACGCGCCTGGAACGCACCGCCCTGTCCAAAATATGAACGGGACGGGCTGCCGGCCGCACGAAGCGGCTGCAAGGAAACAGGCTTAATGCCTCTTTTCGGACCGCCCGAGGAATCTCTCTTAGCAGCAGCTTTCAAGTTCGCTCCACCAAAACGGCTGCCCAAACCGCCACCGCCGCGCGCATTCAAGGATGCGCCGCGCAATTCATTAATTTTAGTCGGTGTACGATTAAAGGCCGCACGGGTAGCAGCCGGGGCTTTTCTGCGTTGGTAGTTAGTAATTTTTGTATCCTTATACGTGCTGGCACTGCCCGGATAATCATCATCAATATCATCGCGGTGCAGGCTGGCCACAGCTTCCCCGTCCTTACGCCAACCCTTAATTAATTCCATAGGGTCACGGCCGGACATTTGCAGGATTTCATCTCCGCTCACGCCCGGGTCATAATCAAAGCGCTGTCCGTATGCGCTGCCAATACCACATTCTTCCTCATCTCCCATACAAGGGGCGATAAACATCGGTTCGTCCACGGTACCGCTGTATTTATACAGGAAAGGCAACAACAGCAACGCCAGCAACGCCGCAATAAAAAATGGTGCATCGCGGCGGGTACGCTCAAAGAGCGTCTTTTTAGGCTTGCCATTGGCGCCGACTTTGGAAGACGCACGTTTAGAGAACGGATTAAACACAGGCTTGCTGGTTTTAATCTTATCGCTTAACGTGAACCCTTCTTTCTTATCTTCAGACATAAGATCTCTCCTTATCGGTTTTCCGCCGGAGACTGCCCGGCGGTACGGCTGGGTCTTACCGTCCGCTTGGGTGCGGCAAGACCGAATACAACACACAACTCCTCTACTGCTTTTTACTGCTCTTTTGCTGCTTGTACGTCTTACTTACATCAAAATAGTGTCAATCAGTTTCGCGTAGTTTTATTACGCTGCTCTATCATTTTGGCAATGGACTTGGTGCCTTGTACCGTCGGGAAGAAACGGGGCCAAGTTTTCATATCTGCTTTCTCTGCACCCAGTTCTTCTTTTACTAAGTCTACATCTGCCGCGGACGTTGTCATATTAAAATTCCGTATGACACGCACCCGCGGAGAGCCATACTGCTGACTGTTGACCAGGGGATCCTGTTTCGTATGAGAGGCGCCTCCATCGGGGTTTTTATCTTTTTCATTTCCCTTGAGTAAATGTTCTGTATCCTTTCCGCCATACACAACAAGCGTTTGTTCATCAAAATCCCAAGTGGCTTGTTGCAACCGTTCTTGTGCGGCTTTCAGTTCCCTCTCGGCAGTATCAAAAGCTGGTTGGTACGTTTCATCTATTTCTTTTTGCACCGCTTTCTGTTCTGCTATCCATTTGTTTACTTGCTCCATATCCCGTTCTTCTTCAGGCTTGCGCAATTCTGCGTCAATGTACCCTTGTAAAATGACTTCTTTATAGTTTACTCTTTCATTAAGTGTTTCCTTTGCCATTTCATAAGTTGGTTTCTTAATGTTATACAAGTCCTTGTATGCCTCATCATATTCCATTTCTGCGTTTTTCCACGCCTGACACTGCGTTTTTAAGGTTTCGGCAAAGGTTTGTAAGGGATCCACGTCGCACAAGCCGTATTCCGGTTCCTCGGTTTGGCAACCTTTGTGCATACTTTCAAAAATACTATTAATGCTACCCGGCTGTTTCCGGTCGCATTTGTTAAAGGCTGTCTCTAAATTCATTGAAAAAACACCCAGTTTCGTTTCAAACTGTTCATCATCACAATTAGCGGGCATATTGGCCTTTAAGCTTAAAATCAAATTTTTGGACTCTTGCAACAGGGTATTGAGCCGTTGGTTGGCATCCTCACTAAGCGTACGGCATTCGGCATCGCTGAGCAATTTTTCATTTTCCAAATCAAAGGCCACCACAATTTCGTTACCCCGCAACGCGACTCCCGAGCTTTTGCCTTGTGAATCATACACTTTAGCCGGGATATCCATAGCCATATATCCGGCCTCGGCCAATTGCTTTTTAAGCATCGGGCGGTTTGCTTTTTCGGCGGTGGAACTGAGCAGCCACGCATACGCCAAGTCCCGCTCTGCCTGCGTTCCTTCGCTTAAAGACGCGCCGATTTTGTTTACCCCGCTGGAACTCTCCACCACTTTTTCTATATCCTGCTGCAGTTTGACTTCCTTCAAACCTGCTGCTTTACGTGCAGCAGCTGTTACCGGGTCCGGAGTAGCCGCCCCGACGATAGCAGAGGAAACCGTCCTCTTACCGTTTTGAAAGGAACGCACAGGCATGGCAGACGGGTCTGCCGCACGGGTATACATATCAAAATCCGTACCGAAATAGACCTCCTCCGGCTGGTCCTCTTGGGCGAGCGCTGAGGCAGCTTCGGCACTCCAATCGGACGGCGGGCGGTTAAAAGCGGCACGGGTTGCCCGCGGGTCTGTACCTCCGTAGTAGGCGCCGGATAATCCTTCTGGCCGGCTCCCGCGCGCACGGCGCTGGGCATTGACGGCAGCCAAATCAAACAACCCGGGGGCTGCCGCACGGGTTCGTGAACCTTCCGCTTGCTGATTGTCAAAGAACGTCCGCAGCGGCGCTGTATCAGTGCCGTCTGCTTGAGCAGAAACAATATTTCCGCCGCCACCCGCCCGCGCCCGTTTCCACAAGGCATTTGCCAAGCTAACGGACCCGGCGTCTGCGTCAGAGACACCTGTTTTACTGAGCCACGCTCCCAACCCCGGCAAATAAACCGCCGGTACTAGTAGTATAATCACAAACAGGAAAAAAACAAGGGCTAATAATAAAAATATTTTTTTGCGGCGGCGTGCAGGAGCGGCAGAAACAGAGCGATCTGTGGCCACACCCGGCCCGGTAGCTTCCGGCACGTGCGAAGTCTGCCGGGCAGTTGGGGCTTGCCCGTCCAAAGATTTCCCGGACAGTTGCGGGGTCATAAAGTCTTTCTTTTCCTGTTCCATACATTTTCTCCTGTCTATCGGCAACCTCGCACAAAAGCTGCCTGATTATTGGGCCGACTGCTTACGTACGACCCGCCCCTGGTTAAACTCACGGCGTAAACGCTGCTCCTGCAAGCGTTTCTGATAGGCCAACTCGCGTTGTTGTTGTTCCTCGGCGGCCAAGCGTTTAGCCTGCAAATAAATCACGAGTCGCCGGGATTGGCGCCTTTGGCTGCAGCCGTGAATGCAAAGCACCACGCCTGTGGTCAGCAAGCACACAAACACCGTACCTATCAAAATTCTGAGTAGAATAACATTTATCTTTTCCATACCCTTGTCCTATTTCTTGGATTGGGCTAACTTAAGCAACCAGTTTTTAAGCGGACCGAGTCCTCCAGTTCCTATCAATCCTTTACCGGTAGTAAGCGTTCCTTTCGCTGACACTGACAGCCATTTAGGAAGTTTAAGTTTTTCTAACCATTTTACAACTTTACCTCCCCACAGCCATGCAGCTCCAAGTGCTCCTGCCCAAGCCGCGCATAACCAACCCATATTAATACGATCGCCGTCATATGCCTGCACATGCTGATTCAATTTGAAAGCAAATACCCCAATGGCTGCTAAGGCCAAACCTGTAATAGCAAGCGCGGCACCTTTGCTCAACAAATCGGGTGTTGCTCTAAAAGCAGCAATAGCGAAACACGCTCCAGCTATAGCTATAGACAAATAAAGAGCAAAATTATCCAGCGCATTTCTAGAATCAGCTTTTTTGGCTTCAAATTCCGCTTTGCTGTTGATGACAGCGGCTAAATTATCCTCCGCTTTCTTTAATTTCCTCATATTTCCTAAACTGTCATCCCCCAAACCGCCGGAGGTGTCACCAAAATTATCCACCGTGCCGTCTGTGCTTACCAACAGACCGCCCTGATACCCTTTCATAAACACACCGCCGCCTTCATTGTCTTGGCGGTTTTTGTTCTTGGCAACATTCGACGAGCGTTTGGCCGTCTCTAACAATTCCTCCGCTTCCCGGGATTTGTCTTGTGTATTTTTATACACACGGGCATCGCGGCTGCCCTGCACATAAGACGGTGTGCGGGCTCCTTGTAAACGTGCATCTGCCACCACGAGCGGATTGCTTCCCGGCATAGAGCCGCTAAAAGCACCGGAAGTTCCGTTATTACCCGAGGAGGAAGCACCATAATACCCACCGGAGGACCCGCTGCCCAAATTGGAGCCTGAGGCCCGTGCCACGGAAGCACGTGTAAAGTTGGAATTATCTTCCCCCAGCTTGTTAATTTTTGTTTTACGGGCACCTGCTTTTTGGGCGGCCTGGTTTACCGCACCGTTTACATTGACTGCTCCGCCGGAAACATTGCCGGAGGTACCGCCTTTAATTTCCGTAGCGGCATTAGCCCCCATACCCAATCCGGCCTCCCCGCCGGCAAAGGCACGGCCTTGTATCGCCCGGCCAAACCCGGCTACTTGGGAATCCCCACCGTCAAAAATAGCAGCTTCCTGTGCAGAGCGCTCTTGCGCCGTGGCAAACTGCGTACCGCCTGTGCTGATATTAATACTGGCATACTCCCGCGGCAGTTGACCGCCCGAGGAAATAATTTGTGCTAAATTGCGCACTTCCCGGCTGTCCGGGCCCGGCGTGGTATTAAAGAAATTTACCACTGTCACGCCCACCAGTCCTGCCGTCGCCGTTACGCCCAGCAGCCCCGCTTTAGAAACAGCTCCGCGGCAATTTTTAATAAAATGTAAGAATTTCATAATGCCTCCTGTTTACCAATTATTCCTCGGTACTTACTTTTCCTCTGCTTCCTTATACTGCGGCCAATACTCCTCTACCATTCGGTCGTAGTTTCTTTTCATCGTTCCCCAACCCGAAAATTCATCACCGCCTTTCCAATAGTCATCTTTGGAAAGTTCGTCCACAATGGAGGTCGCCTCGTCAGCAAAACGGGATCCTTGGCTGCCCCAAGTTTTTCTAAACGCATCTATTTGATCCCGAATACCGGAATTATCCATAGCTTTATCCCTCAAGTCCAAATTCCACTTTGTATTCATTTTATGGCGTAAAAAGATACCTGTTCCTAATCCGAATACCCCGCCGAGAAAAGCTCCGACAGGTCCGCCAATAAGAGCCCCGATACCCGCTCCGGCTGCAACACTACCCCATAATGAAGTAGCCTGAAGAACTTTCTTAGTCTGAAACTGTTTGGTCATTTCCCCTACCCAGGCATCTAAACTCAGCTTTAAGTTCTCCTGGGCTTGTTGGAGTTGAGCTACCAAGGCACCTGCATTATTTAGGCCCCTTCTTAATCCGGAGATATTCGGTTCTTCGTCAAAATCCGTAGAGCTGCCGCCTGTTAAAGTAATATTTTCCCCTTTAATTCTCATCAGACCGTGTTGTTGGCCTGCGCCAAATGCCGCAGCTACCAACGCATTATCGCTGCGGGCCGCATTCGCGGCCACATCTGCCGTTACCTTATGCCACGTTTCCAATTCATTGGTACCCTGGCGGTAGCGTCTGCCTTGTTCAACAATAGCTTCCCGGTCCCCGGTAAATTTGGCCTCCCGGGTGGCCGGCGGTAACCGGTGCGTACCTTGTTGTTCCGAGCCGCCTAAGGAGCCGCCGCGTTTATCTCCCGGATTAACCGAGGCTTGCAACGGAGTGGAATTCAAATTATGTCCGCCGGCACGCGCCATATCTGCCGCGGGGCCATACTTAGTGCCCGCACGCTGTTTGGCAGCCGCTTGGGCTGCATTTGCCGCACCCTGGGCAGCCTCCTGTGATTTGGCTTTTGCAGCTGCCTGGATTTGGGCCAGTTGGGCATTCAGGGCACCTAAATCTCCGCCCATAGCACCACCTAAATCCTTGGCGGAATTTTTACCCATGCCCAAACCTTCATTACTGCCGTCTAACTTAAAGGCCTTAATGTCCTGTTCCTGGCGGTCTATTTCATCGGCAGCGGCGTACGGATTGCGCTGTGCATCCAGTTCCATCAGTTGCATATCGCGTGACTTTTTGACCCGGATGCCCGAACGGGTTTCCCCTCCGGCCCCGTAGGAAGCACTTTCATATTCGCCGCCGGGTCCTGCAGCCACATATACAACTTCTTCCTCATCGTGGGAGGAAAAAGCAGTATTGGGATTAACATCATTACCGCTGGATAACAGCTGCCACCCGGCCACACCGGCTACGCCGACAACTGTAGCTAAGCCCACTGCTTGTGCAGTGGAAAGGCCCCGTTTTGCATTCCGGCCAACTAACAAATTAAATAATTTCATAAGTACCTCCGGTTTCTGTTAAAAATTAGTCGTCCTTATCTTTATCTTTGTCTTTACTCTTATCCTTGAGACTCTGTATATTACCCATAGCCGTTACCTTTGCATTTTCGTATAAACTCGTATAAGAGGATGGGTTGCGAATTCTTTCGGCTTTTAGATATCGGTCATAACTAGTTTGACCCAATATATTTTTTTGAAACCAATTGGTTTTATAAGAACCTTGTTGATTAGCGTTCAAACTTTCCCAATTTTTCTTCATTTGTTCTGCGTATTGTGCATTTGCGATCTTGGTAGCTTGCTGATTTATTTTAACACTATCCGTCAACATATCCAATGCACCGCCCAATACTCTATCCACTATCATGCCTGCAGCCTGTTCCGCCAAGCCGTGCCACAATTTTGTCAACCAGTCCTCTTCCTCTTTTTGTTCTTCCTTCTTTTTTTCATCGGCTTTTTGTTTGATGGCGTCATCTAAGCCGCTTAAATCGGCGCTGGTTACAGGGGCATTGGGGTCTAAATTCAAGCCCTTGGCATTAGTTAAATCCACCGCTCCGCTGTCGTTCATAAAGGCTTGGCTACCCTCTACATTGCCGCCCATCATAGCTTTTTTGGCATTGAGTAGTTTATTCTCCTTCTGCCCGGCCGCAGCCCGGCTGCCTACTGCAGCCTGGAACAAAGCTTTGCGCGCGTCCTGCCCGCCCAAACTGCGCGGTGCTTTATCACTGCCTTTGTCCTGGCTGCGGAAATTGGAAAAATCACCTGTCGGGCCAAAACTGCCGCTCATTCCCGAGCCGCTGGCACCTTTTAAATTGGCACTGTTTAAACGGTTAACCTGCGTACGTCCGCCGCTGCCCCCGCGCCCGCCGCCGGAATAACTGTTTCCATAAGAACGGTTTTGGCGGCCATAACTGCCGGAATCTCCGTGGCGGGGCCTGTCCTCATCGGCCTCGGCGGCTTCGGCAGCATCCTCTGCTTGGCGCTCCGCCTTTTCCTGCGGACTGTAAAGCCCCGATACCTGCTCGCCCTGCATATCCGGATACTTAGAAGCCAACAGGTATTGCTCTGCCTCGTCACTGGAAAAAGGCATATTGGCCAAATCATATCCGCGCGATTCAAATTCCTCAAAATTATCCTTCTGGCTAGACCCCGCCAGCGAGCCTAACATCAGTAATGCCACCAACCCCACCACGGCCACCGCTCCCCAAGTGTAAGCCTGTTTGCGGTTCATGGAGTTGAGTTTGCTCCAAGAGCCGCTTAAAGCTGCCAGCGGACTTTGCTTCTTTTGCGGCACTTTATCAGCGGGAACTTGGGTTTGTTTGCCCGCTTTGACCTTGGACTTATCAAACAAGTTAAACATAATCGGCTCCTTACCTATATATAAAAATTCACTCTTGCTGACCCGTTAGGCTATGCCTACGCTCATACACAGAGTTTACCTTTGCGCTTATGCGCTCCTATACCACCAGTATAAGCGGATTTGAGCATTTTGTCAAGACCTAATTTAAATTCCGTTTTTACAATTTTTTTACACTCTTTGTCGTCCCCGAGTGTCTTTATCGGGGACCCCGTTGTTTTCTAAGACTGAGATTCCCGATTACTACCCTCGGGAATAACAACAGCAAAACACCAAAACATTACTGGTTGTCCGGACGCCTAAACGGCATAACGCGCTCGTTGGGCCCCACGTATTTCTTAACCTGGATTTGGCCGCCCGTCTCGCACAAAAAGGCATAGCCTGTTAAACAATTCATATCATTTTTACAGAGCTGCAATTTATCATACTTGCACAAAAATTTAATACGGGGCGGCGCGGTAAAAACCGTAAGCGTCACCATCGTCCAAGTACCGGAGGTATTGATATCCAGCTTCAAACTGCGCAGGCTTAAAAACCGCCGCATTCCCGGATTTTTAAACCCGAGGTACTGCTCTATTTTGTCTTGTATATCCTTTTGTAAATGACGGCGGTCCCACCGGTGATAGTATTCCGTGATGTGCGACTGCAGCTGAAAACGCCGCGCCGCATAAAACCCGGCAATTTCCATCTTTTGCGTCAGTACCAAAATACCGAAAATTTTGATAATAAACAAAATGAAAATGACCATAATCGGAAACAATAAAACTGTTTCTGTGGTAGCCTGGCCGCGGCGGGAATGCAAGAGTTTCATGGGCCGATCCTCACACTGTATTTCGGCAGCGGATTGGGCCATACACAATTGTTTCCGCGGCGCGGGCAAGATACGCTGACCGTATTGCGTACATACGGTTTGTAGCGTTGGGTAACATTGATGTTAAAGCGGTTTTCCGGAGCGGCAAATTTTTGTTTTAGTACCACGCCTTTTTCTAAGCGTTTGAGACGGCTGCGGCTAGACGGCGTTAAATAAGCAAATTGGAAAAGTTTGGTAAAATTCATGGAGGCAAACTCTCCTTTTCCTAATTCTATATCTATATTAGAGGAACCGGTATGATATTCACCAGAAGTAAGTGTAAAATAAAAGCGCATTTTTTTAGAAATTTCAAAAGGCTTGGTTTCTATAATGTAATTTTCTAACGTATTACCGGCCTGCTTACCACATTCCGAACGGGTGCAATCCTTTACATTTAAAAAATAACTTTCCCGGAACATACGGCTCTTTTTGATGGTATCCTCATATACATAATTTTGGGAAGCATAAATGGAAGCTGCCCGCAGGTAATAACTAAAATATCCCGTAATAGCATCCAAAGTATTAAAAAAATACTTGTCCGCCATATCTTTATCCGTCATCACGTACACATCCTCACCTTCCTCTTTAGAACTGGGAGTATCGGACGGGTCCTCCTTCATCCAGTTTTTACGGCTGTCTCCGTAATATTTAAGCCCCCAGTCGGTGGATTCCGGTGACGGGTCCGGATTAGCTATAGCCCCCCCGGGCCCTAGTCCATAATTAGGACCAATGGCAGGAACCGCCCCCGCCTTGTAAAAGACATCAAACAAAGTCAGGTCCTCATCTGCTTCGTCCGTTTTGGGTAAATTAGCACTAAGTGTTTGTTGCAGCACGCGGTATTGTATCGGGCCGTTTACACTGGCTACGGCGTTTAGATACCCGCTGGTGGTGGACATTTGCGAATACGCCGCATTATCCAAAGCAAACTGTTGGCGGACTTTGGTCATAGAGAGTTTAGAAGTTTCAAATAACAAATACACTACCAAAATGAAAATAGGCGCCAGCATAACTGCCGGAAGCAAAATTTGTGCCCGGCGGTTATGCAGCGTATGTCGGATGGGGTAAAATAAACTTTTCATTTTGTCAGTAATTGCCCTATGAACATAAAAAACCAACGTACAATATCCTGGTGAAACGCCGTCACAAAAGCCGAAAAAACCACCAGTATGCTGCCTAACATCAGCACATACTCTACGGTGGCCTGCCCGCGGCGGTTTTGCCACGGGCGCGCAGCGGCTTTTAACGGGCGTTGTTTCATGCGTCCTCGTCCTCTGGGAATTGGGTACCTTCCGAAGAAATCAGCCCTTTTTCAATTGCTTTTACGACTGCTTCGGTGCGGCTGCTGACTCCTAATTTATGAAAGGCGCTGTTCAAATGATTTTTAATCGTTTTCACGCTGCATTCCAGGGTTTTAGCCAGCTCTTTGTTGCTCAAACCTTTGCCCAATAAGTCCATTACCTTGATTTCCGTTTTGGTCAAAGTAGCTTGCGTAGGCAAATTACCCGACCCCATGTGTCGCAGCCCGTGCAGCAGCTTGCCCATTAATTGCTGCGGAATCATCAGGCCCTCCGTGGTAAACGTGCGAATAGATTCCACCAGTTCCGCCGCGGGCAACATTTTGGACAAATAGCCGTTTGCTCCGGCTTGCACGGCGTCTAAGACGTGCGCTTCATCCTCAAAAGAGGACAGCATTAAAATATTGACTTCCGGCGTTTTTTCGCGGATTTGGCGCGTGGCAGCAATGCCGTCTAATTTAGGCAGTTTGATATCCATGAGCACCACATCGGGTTTTAATTTTTTAGCCAGCGCAACCGCTTCCACACCGTCGGCTGCTTCCCCGACTACTTCAATCCACTTTTCGCCCGTCAATACGTCCTTGATGCCCTCCCGGAATAAAGTTTGGTCATCTGCAATTAGTATTCTTATTTTTTTCTTTTTGGTTGTCATAATTATTTTACTCCCGTCCCATTTCAAAATCTTTATTACGGCACCGCTTAACTACCAACGATGGGCAGCGTAAAAATAAATGAAGCTCCCATCCCCAGTCCATCACTTTGCGCCCAAATCCGTCCACCGTGATTGGTAACAATATCCTTGGCAATAGATAACCCAAGCCCCAAACGGCCCACGCGGTTTTTTTCACCCACCTGGGTAAAGCTGGTAAACAAATCGGGCGCCTTCTCCGGGTCAATACCATCCCCGGAATCCGTTACCGACACTTTAGCATTTTTTTCGTCCAGTTTGCTAACGGAAACTGCAATTTTGCCGCCGTCCGGTGTATGGCGCACGGCATTTTCCAAGATATTGGAAATAACTTGGCGAATGCGTTTCTCGTCGGCAAATACAGGAATTTCCCCTACACTTTCAAACGTCACATCGATGTTGCGCTTGCTGGCTTTATCTTTAAAAATTTCAGCGGTCTTTTTCATACTGGCCGTCAATTCAAAATTGGCTTTTTCAATACGCAGCTTTCCTTTTTCAATAGCAGCCCAATCCACCAAGTCTTTAATTAAGTGTTCAATTTGGCCGATGCTTTCATCCATATAAGACATCTTTTTGGCCTGCTCTTCATCTGGGTTGATTTTCTTTTTGAGCATATCAAAACTCATCTTGAGAGTCATCAGCGAATTAGACAAATCATGCGACACAATGGAAAAGAATTTGGATTTCATATTATTAAGGCGGTCCAAATCCGTATTGCGCACCTTTAATTGCGCCAGTAATTCCTTGTTGCTTTGTTCCAGGAAATATTTATCTAATGCGCGGTTAATGGTACGCTTTAAATAATCAAAATCCACGGGCTTAATCAAAAAATCGTATACAGATTCCTTCATAGCTTCCATAATGGAATTGAGTGACGCGTATGCCGTAATCATAACGATTTGGGTTTCCTGGTTAAAACCGCGGATTTTGCGGATTAAATCCAGTCCTGTTTCATCAGGCAAGTTATAATCCATCAAAATAACATTGAAGAAATCTGACGACACCAAATCTATACATTCCTGGCCGTTACCGGCTTGATAGACCTGGTACCCCTCAATTTCCAGCAAATCTGCCAACGTCTCCCGCAGGTTATTATCATCGTCTACCACTAAAATTTTAACTTGCTTCTCCATACCGCGTATCTCCTAACGTATTATAAATTTTTAAGTAAATTTCAAACACAGCGCCTTTTTCTGGACGGTTATGTACAAATAATTTACCCTTGTGGCGGCGCACCGCTTTTTGCACAACAGCTAATCCTAATCCGGTACCGCGGGCCTTGGTAGTGAAAAACGGCGCAAAAATTTTATCCTTTAATTGCGGGGGAATGCCCGGCCCCTCATCTGCCACATAAATGCAAACGGCGTGTTTGCCTATTCGGGTACCCACGGTAATGGTGCCTCCTTCGGGCATCATTTCGGCGGCGTTACTCAGCAAATTACGTAAGGCTTGTTTCATTTCCTCGGCATCTATTTTTAAACGTACGCTTTGTAATTCTAATTTTTTGACTAACTGTATTTTATAAGAAAGCGGAAAAGCAGCCAGCAAATCATTCAAATAACTGTTTAATTCCACTACACTCAAAATCATATCACGGCTGCGGGCAAATCCTAATACTTCCCCAATGATATGGTTTGCCTGCTGAATTTCCGCTTCAATAATAGAAAATTGTTTAATCAGCTTCGGCTCAGTCGGGGGTTGGATGGTCTTAATTAGGCGCGTAGCATTACTGATGACCGCCAGGGGATTACGGATTTCGTGACTGATAATAGAGGCCATTTGCCCGATGGCAGACAAACGCTCTTGTTTAACAAGCTCATCTGTAACAGCATTTAGTTCAGCCGTGCGCTGCTGCACACGCCGCTCCAGTTCCTCATTGTTTGAAAGTAATTCCTGTTGGGCCGCCAATAAAGCTCTCTTGCGCTCGCCCAATACCTCTGCCATGTGCAAAAATACCCGTTCAAATTCTCCCACTTCATTATTGGGAATAATCAAATCTTTTTCGGTAGGCATATAATCATCCTCCCGTTCAAACTTAATGGCCACCTCGTGCAGGCGTTTGAGCGGGCGGACAATCGGCGTTAAAATCCAATATCCGGTTGCCACTACAAATAATCCTACCGCTAATAAAATTAGCAGAATATTCCACACCGAATGGAAAGTGCTTTCCAACAATAATGCACGCGTCACATCAGCAGGCTGCTGCACCAATATAGTCCAATTTAATAAGGGTACGGCCGCCTGGCTGACCAGCAGTGGTTTCCCTTCGGGAGGAGTTATTTTAGCACTGGAATTTTGCTGTATGTGCTGGCGGAGGTATTGGACCGTTTCCGCCCAGTTGCGGGAATAATTGCCGGAGGAATCCGGTGAATAAAAGGATAACAGCACTTGTCCGTCCGGGGATAATACCGCTACTGACATATCCGGCGCAGACATGGAGGATAAAATTTGTTCCAAATTTTCCAAATCTAACTCCGCCACCAATATCTGCTGCACTCCTGTTTGATGGTTATCATGAACCGGAAAAGCTAAAAACACGTGCAGATGTCCGTTGACACGCACCACAGGTCCTATGTAGATTTGGTTTTGTGCAAAAGCCGTTTGCAATATTGCTTTTACATTAGCCAAGGCCAAAAACGAAACATTGTCTCCGGAATAATAAATGGTTTTTCCTTCAGAATTAAGCAGCGCAACAAAAACAATATGCGGATTTTTTTGGCGCAGATACACCAAATCTTCTTGGTTTAGTTCAGGATGTTCATCAAAATCAGCGTGCAGCCCGGTAAAAACAGAAAAGAATTGTACGTGACGGCTGACTTCCTCCGACAAAGCATAGGCCAAACGGTTGGTAACCGTGCGCTGACGCTCCGAAATTTCATTTTGCAGCACACGGCTGTCCACACTTAGCACGTGCCAACCAATCAACAATACCGGCACAATAGACACTGCTGCTAGTGCTAAAATAGCCTTACCAAACAGTCCGCCAAATTTATATTTCAGGCTCATTGCCCCGTCTCCAAAAAGGGGGCTCAGATTGCTCTTAAGCCCCCGTCTGTTGCATTTGAAATTCTACTTAACAACTGCCTGCCGGCGCAGCAGCCGCTTTTTGTCCGCGTACGGGATTTAAAAACTCTAACCCCGGTTTTTGGGCAACTCCGCCAAAATCCAATACTTCCTTGCCTTCCCACAGGAAAGTCGGAGAAGCATTGATACCATATTCATCGCCATAGGCGGCTTCCGCCTTCAGCAATTCTTTACCTTCGGTATCAAATTTCTTCATAATTTTGTTCACGTTAATGCCGGCTTCTTCCATCGCCTTATCCCAGCGGCTAGAACGGTAATCTTTATTGCGGATTTCCAAATATTTCCAAAATTTTTCCGGATAATATTTGGCAATTAACAACTGACGGACGTTTTCCTCCCACTCCGCTGAACCGTGTAAGCTTTGAAATTCATCCTTTTGTGCATTGTAATTGACAATATAGCGCAAGCGAATGGTTTTATCCGCCGGGATTTTCCCTTCTTTTTTGGCCGTAATGATTAAGTTTTCAGCCATGGCTCCGTACGGACATTGGGACATCACAAAAATTTCCAACACACCCGGGTTGGCCGTTTTCGTCTCATACACACCAGTACGTGTTACACGCGGGAAAACCAAATATTCATCCGTTTCCTGCACATACCCTGCATTAATGTGTTGTTCTACTTTTTTACGTAAGGAAGGTGTCTTTTTTACTAAATACAAAGGCAGGAAACTGTAATCCACATTCGCCAGTTTCGGGTCTTGTTTGGCTTGCTCTACCGTCATAGCGGTTACCTTAGCCTCTCCGTCAAAAAAACTGGCTAATCCGGCAGTCGCCTGGGCATCTTGTTTACCCGCGGTATAACTGTCAGATTCCACCACGACAAAATTTAAAGCCGGTTTTTTGGCAGCTGTTTTAGTTTGAGTTTTTTCTGCTGCACAAACGGTAGTAACGGCCGCCAAACACAAAGCGACTAAAATACTTAATTTTTTCATACAGTTATAATTCCTCCCGGCTTACTCTTTGCTTTCCATTTCAATGGTAACACCGCGTACACCAATGCTGCACAGTATGTTATAGACAGCCAAAAAACATACCGTAAATACCAAGAACAGCAGGGTGTTCAAAATGGCTTGAAAAATCATATTCACTACGAATTTGATATCAAAAGCCATATCCGGGCTGAAAAGGCCCAAAATGCCGCCTATCAGCATTACAATAAACACCGCTACCGGAAACGCAGAAAAAATAACGTTTAGAATACCGATTTTTTTGATTGCTATTTTCATTTATCTCTCCTAAAGGGCATGGCCCTTTTCTCATTATAAAGATTTTTCAGGCTCCAACACAAGTATGATACGAGTTTTCCCGGCATCATCGGGCAATTGCACTGCTTTGACAATACACTGTACGTCCTGGCTTAATACATTGCCGCGCAAAACTTTACCGGGATGTTCCATAGCTTCTCCTACTACTTGGATAATGCTTTGTTGCCGTCCGTCAAAAATATCCAACAAGTGTACAGGCCCTTCTTTTTGGATATTCATTTCAAAATTAGTATAGAGGACATTATTATTTTCGTCTACCACTAAGGCCCGCGTTCCCCGCGGTATAGCTACGGCTAAAATAGTTTTCCACCATCTTTGTTCCTTCTCCAGGGACATAATCTCTACGTCCTCTAGGCCTTTAATTTCCTCTTTAATTTTGCTTAACAAGGCAGAAACCGCCTCTGCCACATTACCAATCTCATCAGAACGCGACGGATAAGATAAGGTTAACCGGTTTAAAGACACAGCATCTACGCTATCCTTGAGCACTTCCAAAGGACGGATAATTTTGAGCAACAGAAACAAATACAGTACGCCACCAATCAGTAAAATCATAATAAATGCCCCGATGGCATAACGTACCATAGATTGCCGGATTAATGCTTTAGCTTCTACGCGGGAAACCGTCAAATCAATAATGCCCGCCACATCATCCTTAGCTAACAGCGGAATAGCCATATCATAATAGTTCCCGTCATCAAACATAATTGCTTTAGGGGTGCGGTCCCGGTGGGCCAAAGCTACCGCATTTGTATTCATTCCCACTTCATTATTGTAATCTTCAAAGGACATCTTGAGAAATTGCGTATTTTCATGCCACCGGATAGACCCGTTATCATTCAAATACACTAAACTTTTAATACGGTCATCATTACGTTGCCATTCCTTCATCAGGTCTGCTTCGCGAAACGTCGCATCGCTGCGCGGATGAGACGCAATCCCTTGTACTAAAAGAGGAGCCCGGTAACGCACCATGGCCACTATTTCATTTTGCAACTTTTGATCAAAAACAAACTTAAACAGATTGTAATAAAACAACCCGCCAATAATGGCCGCATAGAGCGACACTAAGATAAACCATAAAGTCCACTTTGAGGTCAGTTTCATACATTCTCCTAACGAAAACCAGTAATTTCCTCCACCTTGCGTAACCCTAAGTCCGCATCTGTGTTGCCCGGATCTAACTTTTTAGCTTTAATCCAGGCCTCTCTGGCCCGTTCATAGTCATCCTGGTTATACGCATCCAATCCCTCATTGTACTTCTGGCGGGAAGCAGCTTGGGCTTCCGCAGATACCCGGGTTGTGGTGGTTTCCACTTTCATCAGCATCGTGTTATCATCCATTGCTGGCATCAGGGAATTGGCATCGTCCTCGACTATAATGGTTTCCACCGTAGTGGTTTCATGAATTTCCTCAGACTTAGCCTGCTCTGCAGCCCGGCGGGCGGCTTCTTCCGCTGCAGCCGCAGCTTCCTGTTGGCGGCGTAAAGCCGTTTCCTTAGCATTGCGCGCTTTCTTGATTAATAAATCCATTTGGGTAGAATCAGCACCCCATTTTTTGGCATTGGTGTAATACGTAACAGCAGTATCGTATTTAGCCGCACTGAATGAATTATTACCGGCTGTATAATAGCTTTGGGCAATTTCCTCTTTCAGTTGACCCATATATTTTTGGACACGCTGGTCACCCGGCTGGATTTTGGCAATGCGCTCAAAGGTAGCATACGATTCAACATACTGGCCGTTATTGTAATAATTCATTGCCTGTTCCATGGCTTCCTTGACTTGCCGCTGGCGCAATTTATTTTCCGTTTGGGCAATTTTATTGACCAAAGCTGTGTCATTTTTACGAATCATTAAGGAGTTGTACCAATTGTCCAGCGCCGTTTGGTAATCCTGTTTTTCATACGCTACTGTACCTCGGCGGGCATACTCTTGGGCAATATCTTTATCAATCCGCTTCTGCCAGGCAAGCGCTTTGGAATTATGCGGCTGTATCGTCAAAATTTCATCTAATTTTTCATTAGCTTCTACCAGCCGTCCAGCATCATACATCCGGTTGGCTTCCTGGAATTTGGCCTCTATCACTTCCGCTTCAGAAGTAGTACCATAGGCCCCCATATTGCTGGCTTGTTTAGCTAGCGTAGAAGCCTGTGTAAAATTCGGATCAATACTCAGTATGGTCTGCGCCATTTCTTGGGCACGTTGGTAATCCCCGCGGCGGTATAAAGTGTAAGCATCCTCATATACTTGACGCAGCATATAGTTCTGTATACGCTGTTTTTCCAATTGGACCGTAGAAAGATATTGTTTCTTCTCCTCTACATCATTGAGTGTGCCCAATGAAATCTTATTTAAATCCAACATCATCCCCTCCTCCTTTCCATATTGGCGGATGGGATTAGGCTGCCGCAGCGGAGCGGCAACAGCAGGCAATACACACAACCCAACTAAAACGAAATATAAATATTTTTTCATTATTTTATCCTCTTAAAAGCTCATTCCTTGCGATAACAGTCCTTTAATCATCGGTGCTAAAATCAAAATGAAAATCGTCGGGAAAATAAACACAAAAAGCGGAAATAACATCTTAGTGGAGGCCTGGGCAGCCAATTTTTCCGCACGGCTCATACGGCGGCTGCGCAAGTCCGATGAAAAATTGCGCAACAAATCCACTAAACTGGTACCCAACTCATCGGATTGTATAATTAACCCCACCAAAGAACGTACCTCCTGTACCCCAGTACGGTTGGCAAAACGCTCCAAAGCCTCCCGGCGGGAATAACCTAATTTTATTTCATTGAGTGTTTTTTCCAATTCTTCTTCCAACACTGTCTTAGTTTTGGCAATATGAATAATTCTTTCAAAAGCAGTCAGATAATCCAAACCAGACTCAATAATCAAAGCTGCCAAATCTACCGTAGTAGAGAAGTTACCTAAAATTTCTGCCTGGCGTTTTTGGATTTTACTTTTAAATATAATATCCGGCAAGTAAAATCCCAACGGTAAAAATAAAATTCCCCAGGGCGTTTGGAATAAAATGCAGATAATTACAGGCAATCCCAGCGCGTACCATATTTTTTGATACAACATATCTACCGGCTGTGGGGTATCCGGGCTGCCCAGCTGCATATGCATCTCTTCCAACGGTTTTTCTAAATCAAAAGCAGTCAAACAAAACACAGCTACCCGGTCCATCCATTTATTTTCCGGCTGTAGACGGGCAAAACTGGAAGAGGATTTAAAGCGGCGGGCCGCCACATCTACAATCTGCTCCTTTTCATCCTTAGAAAAGAACATAGCCATCACGGTAAAAAAGACAGACAATGTACCAATGAGCAAAATTAAATTTAAGATTAAATCCAAACCGCCCATAATTATACCTTTACCTCGCCTAATTTTTGAATCAAGGCCATTCCTATCATAATCCAGACAAAACAGAAAAACAATACAAATAATCCTACCAATGTCGTATAAAAAGCAATCATTTCATCCGGCCGGAACAAGAACATAACTCCCAACATAATAACAGGCATTATGCCTACTACTAAAGCCTGGATTTTCTGCTGGGCCGTCATAGCATCCAATTTTTCTTCCAGTTTGCTTTCCTCACGGATATTTTCCACCAAGCGCGAGAAAATAACCGTCAGGTTACCACCTACCTGCCGTTGAATGATAATAGCTTTAATCGTATAGGAAAGTAAACGGCTTTCCACCCGTTCATCCAATCCTTCCAGCGCTTTTTCAAACGGCGTACCTAATTGGTAATTTTTAATCACCAAACCAAATTCATCTGCAATCGGCGGACGCATATCATGCGACACTAACTCAAACCCTTGCACGATATCCATACCAGAACGTAAAGAATTGGATAGTAAAATAAGCGCGTCCATTAATTGGCTGTTAATTTTGACCCCGCGGCTTTTCTTCATTTTATCCAATACAATTTTAGGCATCTTGATACCTAAATAAGCCCCAAAAGCTACAAACAGGAGAAATACAACTATACCGCCGAATCCGCCCACGGACAAAGCCATTACTAACCCTAAAAAGGCAAAAAATCCTAAAGTGCCGAATACAATATACTTGACATCAATCGTTAAAAACTGGCGGTTAAAATCCTCAGCCCAGGCAGTACTTTTTTCACGGTAGCGGCCCCAAATTTCTAAGATTTCTTCCCGTTTGCGGTCCAAAAATAAATACACCGCATACCCCATCAAAACCGCTCCTAACAATTTCAGCAGAGTAGAGAAAAGCCGTTCTCCTTCCGTAGTTTGGTAAATTTTGGCATCCGGCGGATTAACCGGCAAGGGACTAGCACGAAATTCCTTCCACAACTGATCCACCAATACGACTACCGCCATAACAGCCTTACGGTATTTATCCTCCCGTTGGGCAATGGGGCTGGAAAGAGCCTCTGCGGTACTGTAAAATTCACGGTTGATAACTTCCAAGGTTGCTAACATAGCCCGGCCACGGCCTTGCATACTGTCCTTCATATTATATACTTGCGAGCCGCGTACGAGCTCTTTATTTAAACGGTCCAAATTGGCCACTAATTTAATACGGTTACTGACATAGTTGCGGACTAATTGTTCTGAAATAACCGGTTGCTGCGGGTCTAAAGCGGCATTCGTCTGGTCCAGATAGGCATAGATATTAGAAATTGCGCGAAACCACAAATCTGCTTCACTTAAAGTGGCATTTTCCGATGGAATATAAACCACCTTCAGTTTCTTCATTGCCTCCAATTCCTCCGGAAACCATTCCGGCATTTTAACTGCTTTTCCTTCCAGGTTCTTTCCGCAAGCTTTTGGATAATGAACTGCTTCCTGCTTTTTGCTTAAAGGTATTTCCACATCAAAATAATCTCCCAACACTTTAGCCCGGAAAAGGGCACATTCTATTTTTTGTTGGTCTTGGCGGTTGAGAGAACGTGCAAACACCCTGGCCGGCCCCAAGGCCCCCAGGATACACACTAACGACAAACCCGTCACTACTATTTTTTTCATAGTCGTTCTAAATTATCCAACTGTCGGCGGCGCAGGCGGAGTAGAGGGCGGCAGAGTAGGCTGGTCGTTTTCGTCAAACGGAACGGCCCCCTTAGTAAATACCTCCTCCTCCATCGGCACGCCTTTGGCTTTAAAATCATTAAAGAAAGTGGGCAATTTCCCTGTTGGAGCGAAATTTCCCAACACCTTACCGTTTTCATCTACGCCCGTCTGCACATAACGGAACAGATCCGTAGATTGGATTTCCCCGTGTTCATTTTGCCCGTGCATTTCCGTAATATAAGTAACCTTTCTGGAACCGTCTGAAAAACGGGACAGCTGTACAATCATATTTACAGCAGAAGAAATCATTTCCCGAATAGCAAAAATGGGCAAATCTCCGCTGGCTTGCATACACATCGCTTCCAAACGGGATAATCCGTCACGCGGAGTATTGGCGTGAATAGTGGTTAAAGATCCTTCGTGACCGGTGTTCATAGCCTGTAACATATCCAATGCTTCCGCGCCGCGGCATTCCCCTACTACAATACGGTCCGGACGCATACGCAAGCAGTTTCTGACTAAATCCTGAATAGTAATGGCACCTTTTCCTTCTACGTTGGCCGGACGGCTTTCCAATGACACCCAGTGCGGCTGCTGCAAACGGAGCTCTGCCGTGTCTTCTACGGTAATGATACGTTCGTCATTGGCAATATAACCTGATAGAGCATTTAAGAAAGTAGTCTTACCGGTACCGGTACCGCCACAAACAATAATGTTTTTGCGGATTTTGACACATTTCTGTAAAAATTCCATACATTCCGGACTGATGGTACCAAAACGGAAATAGTCTTCCGGACCAAACGGTTTCTGAGAGAAACGGCGGATCGTTAATGTCGGGCCGGACACGGCCAGCGGCGCGATGATAGCGTTTACACGGGAACCGTCCTTTAAACGGGCGTCCACCAACGGTACAGATTCATCAATACGGCGGCCCAACGGAGACACAATACGTTTAATTACCTGCACCACCTGGTCATTATTTCTAAACTTATACTTAGTTAAGGTCAATTTACCTTTTTGTTCGATGAATATTTTATCAAAGGCATTGACCATAATTTCGGTTACGCTGGCATCACGCATCAAGGTTTCCAAAGGGCCCAAACCCAAGATTTCGTCCAATAATTCCGAAGCAAACCGTGTGCGTTGCTCGCGTGAAAATTGTAAGTTAGGCTGCTTTTGCAAAATTTCATCCACAATAGCAGCTACCCGTTTACGGGTCTGTACACTGGCAGAGCTTTCATCGCTGATAACAATACGTTCTACTTCTAACGTCCGGACCACTTCCTTATGGATTTTTTGCTTTAAATCATCCCAAAAAGACAATTTCGTTTTACCTAAAGCATCCTCTTCGCCTACGGCGACATGGCTTTCTGCGGGAGCCTGCACTCCACCTGAAAGTATCGGAGCCCAAATTTCCTTAGCCGCCTGCGTAAATTCCTCATCTGTTACCGAAGCGTGCCAATCCTTTGGGGCCGGGGTTAAATCACGGATTTTAGCCAACACCAAACGTAACCCCTTGATCCATTCCGACTGCGGATTAGTAATAATCTCCACTCCCTTGCGGTTAGAGGTAGACATAATGCTTTCATCCCACGGTAAAAATACATCAATATCGCGGCCCAGCGAATTATAAAACTTCTCCACCTCTTCGTACGAGATAGAACCGGGCATATCGTATTGGTTACAAATCACACTAACCCGCTCCATGGGATAGTGTTGCTCTTTGTAATCATTAAACAATTGTACCGTGGAATTTAAATGCGTACGCGTGGCATTAGATACCCAAAAAATCTTATCAGCAATATCAAAAGCAAAAGCCTGCATCGGAAAAGAAGAATCCACATCTAAAAAGATATCAAACGTTTGCGATAAACGCGATAAAAGCGGAATTAAAATTTTCGGACTGATAGAAGCCACCTGTGCCCGGCTATTACCCAACGGCAGCACACCTACTCCCCATTGGGACATAGAAATTTTACCGCGCAACAACCCCCCTACTACGGCTATGTTGGTATTTCCCAGTGTACGTAAAATATCCGCTACACTGACCGGCTTTTTAATATCTAAATAAAAACTGTGTTCTTGGCGAGCCAGCGGATCTAACGGTACAATCAGCACCGGACGCTTTTGTATGCCTGCCCAACCGAGTGCCAAATTCAGGGTCAGCGTAGTCTTGCCAGCCCCTTCTTTTGGAGAGGCCAGTGCAATAATTTTAGACTCATTTTTTGCGTTTTCTAATTGTTCGTCTGCCATAATAATGTGCTTATTCCACTACTTCTACTGTGATAAACAGAAAGAGCGAACGTTGCTCTTCGGTTACATCTTTATATTTAAACAACAGACCAATCAGCGGTAAACGGCCCAAGAACGGCACGCGGGTTTCGCTTACGTTGCGGAAACTGCTTTTGAGTCCGCCAATTACCAAAGTTTCCCCGCTGTTAAGTTCCACGTGAGTTTCTACATCACGGTTGGTAAAGGAAGGCGCAGTCGCCGTTCCGACAGATACCGTACGGGAATAATCTACCGATGATACGGACAGCTGCACTTGCAAATCAATAATATTGCCCCGCTCCGGCACAATGGTAGGTAACACGTTAAGCAAGATACCGTATTCCTCCAGTTGTGAACCAACCCCTTGGTTATTGACCACCGGTATAGGCACCTTACCGCCGACAGTAATCTTGGCGCTGTTACCGGAGCTGGTCACAATTTTAGGATTGGATAAAATTTGCGCGCGGCCTTCCGTTTCAGACAAACGTAACCGGGTAATTACAGCCGTCTTACGGGCAAATTCTCCCAGTGATAAAATACCCGGAATATCCGCCTCTTCAAAGTCAAAGATTTGGTTCCATTCAAACCCTTTGGCCGAGGTCATAGCGCCGCTGATTTCCACCACATCTGCGCTTACCGCCACCAAGTGGGTTTTCTTTGCCCACGCGGCGGGACTTGCCAAACTTAAAACCAACACAAACAAGAGTAGTTTAGAATTAAATTTCATAAGTTCGCTCATTCCTGTTTACTGAAATAATTTTTCAAAAGTAGAAATTTCCATTTGATACCGGGCCACATCACCTGGTGAACGCAAGATGACCGACAGGGTACCTTCCCCTTGTGCTAAAGCTAAATACTGCGCTTCCAACGGCGGCAGTGCCAAACTTAAAGCACTCGTATCTGTATAGGCAGCGGCATCCTCCTCCTGGGAACGCAAGGCCGCAGCTGCTTTGGCATCTAATCCTTGTCCCAAATTGGACCCTACACCCAATACGGTTACATCCTGCAGCAGCGTAACCGTTACTCTCTGGCGGGCACCATTTTTCATCACAGCTTCAAAAGTCAGCAAAATATCTATCCGGTCATCGGGTTTAATCATACTGGCCACGTTATTATCTACTACCAACACATAGCCTCTCATTTGTACCGGGATTTTACTGGACAGACCGGCCTCGGGAGAAAGCGAGGTAACGGCATATTTAGAGATTTGGTTTCCTTTCGGAATTTGTACCCGTGCGATGGCATTATCAATTTTGGCAAAATCTGCATCAGTTGCATAAGTAAACGCATCCTTTTGCACATAGGCAGCCGGTATTTGAACGCGTTTTAAATATTCACGTTTAATTACCTCGCGCTCTTTAATATCGCGCAACGGCACTAACACCGTTTTAATGCTTTTAGAAGCATTTAGTTTTTGCTGCTCATTATGCACAAGCGCCCAATAAACAATGGCCGCCAACACAGCCAAAAACAACGGAAGTATAATCCCTTTTTTCATTTTTTCTCCTTACTGTAAATCCTCATTAATTTAAACAAATCTTTTTCCTTGGACTATTTTCAATGTCCAAATATTTTCAAACTTTATCTGAACTGGCGTACGTCTTTTCTACCGGCATACGGGTAGTAGCTTCTATTTTACGTATACCTTCTTTTTTGGGCTCACTGGCCAGCAACCAACTCGTCCCGGGAAAGGCCAGGCGGATGGGATAGGTTACCGTCACTACCACATCCTCATGCTGGTGCTTCCTGTACATTGGGTCCGCACCCGTGCTTTGCACCCGTACCCGCACCCCAATGCGTGAAGCTTCCGCCCCAAATACTTTTTGTTTGGCCGCATTGATTTTGTTAGCCATGGTAGCGGTATTGGCCCGGCCGCTGGGTTTAGTCGTACCTACCAGGGCCCCAATGCGGGCAAATTCATAGGAAGCGTGATTAGCGATAATCGTGTGGTAAGCGATGTTTCCATATTCTAAAATAAAGAATATCATCAACATGAGTACCGGCAGAATTAACATCAACTCTGCGGCCACTTGCCCCGCACGCTTCCTACGAAAAATTTTCATAGAACGTCCCTTGCAGCGCGCTTAATCAGCGTTTACGCCGCCAATGATTTTTGCTTTGATGTTTTCAAATACTTCCGGCATCATTTTTTTGACCAAGGTGCCGACTAGCAAAGCAATACCGACTACTACACCTAACATAATCATGTATTCTACGGTGTTTTGGCCTTCTTTTTTCTTGAGCAAATTAAAGGCAGCGTTTCTGGCCGCATCTAATTTGTTTTGCATCGCGATGATATATTTCATAGACTCCTCCTGATTTTATAAATTAGTTACTGCTCGTATCATATACCGACAAAATGAGCTTAGCTCCCTGGTCAAATTGCTGTGGAACCAGGTTTGAATACAAAGCATAAAATGCTAAAAACGCTCCAAAAAGCGCCCCGGCCGTGATAACATATTCCACAGCGGTTTGCCCTTTTTTGCTAGCCAAATAATTTTTCATGGCACGCTTCGTATTCATGTTATTCTCCGCTTTACTTTAAGGATGTCCCAATTACAACATTCGGGAAGGACACCTTTTTGTCGTCTCCAAGCGTCTTTATCGGAGACCTCAACCTCTTATCTAAAACTCTACCGACACCGCAATCTGCTGCGACGTACCCAGCGCCCCAAACGGCGTCACTGCATAATCAATGCTCGCGCCGTAACCAAAGAGCTCTCCGCTGTAAATCCCAAAACCGAAAGATACTTTGGAGGTACTGTCCAAACCTAAACTTTTCAAATTCTTGCTGTCACTATACCCGGTACTCTCGCGGTCATAGTAACCTACGCGCAAATCAAAGCGTGCCACTTGCAATAAATCCTCGGGAATATGAACTTCCAGACCGACCCCGTAGCGCCAGTCATCATCGCGGTATTTCATATATTCGCCGGAAACAGTCCAGTACTTAGTATTTAAATCCGCCCCTAAACGTAATCCGCGCGGCATTTCGTCCTTATCACCGATATTGACCAACGCAGCGCCCAATCCCAGCCAATGCCACGGACGCGCCTTGGCCCCCACGTCAAAACCCACATTGGTGTAGCGGTAAGTGTCCAACTTTTCATTGATATACTTTGCGGTAGCACCCAACTGCAAGCCTTGATTAAAAAATCCGCGCGCCAACGACACACTGCCCACAAAGTTCTGTACCGGCTTACCGACAACAGGTTGCAGATTACCATATTCGTCGCGGTAATCAAAGCCGCCCATATCCATATAGTTTAAGGTAACACCAATAATGGTTTTGCCCATAGGTTGCAAATACGATAACACGCGCGACTTATACCCCTGCAAATAGTCCTGGTACGCAAATGCCACTTCCCGGGTGGTGGCCGAAGCGGCCCCGGCCGGGTTCCAAAATAAGGCTTCCGGGCCGTCCGCAATAGACACATAGGCGTTGCCTAAGGCTTGCGCCCGAGGAGAGCCCGCATCAATCTTCAAGAACGCACTGGCACTGGTACCGGCATCCGCATACGAATCGGCCATAGCGGCCGGGGCCGCCAAAGCCAGGGTTAAACACGCGAGTAAAACTTTATTTTTCATGTATATGTCCTTAATTAGTATATATGTTTCAAATCCTTTTATTCCCACCGGTCCACTCTGAAAAGTTGTTATTCAGGGTCTCCCACTTCCATGCCGTTTATTCCACGACAGCTGCTCGTAAGAGGGAGATCCTGAATTACGACCTTTCAGGAGGACTCCCCCTTATAAACACTTACTTCGGAATTAAAATCTTCACCACCTTTTGGCAATGTTGTCTGCCGTTTTGGGCTCTGAAGTCCACCAAGCCGAAGTACACACCGCGGGCCACTTTCTTGCCGTGGTCGTTGGTACGGTCCCAGAAGCACCGCAACGCGGCATTACGTATAGAGATGTGGCCATTGGTCAACGAACCGTCATAGGTGACGTCGCTTACATTATTATCCGGCTTGACATCTAATGAGCCATTTAAGGTCGTTACCATATTCTGCGCATCCACGCAGGTGTAACCGCCTTCGCGCACCAAATCGCCTGCCAGGTTGTATAATTTAATAGAGAGCTTACCCGGCACCGGCAGCTTGGTAATTTCCAGCGTACCGTTAGTGCTCTTGAACGGATTAGGATAGAAAAACACGGTCTTTTCCCAATCCTCGCAGACGAACTGTCCGTCTCCGATAGCAATGGTCGCATGGTGCAAATTGACATACTGGCTAGCATCGGCCACTTGTTGGATTTTCCACTGCGTGGCATCATCGGACGCGTCATTACCTCTTAAGATTTCGCCCGTGACAGAGTCAATATCAGCCGAGTTCAAGGCCGTCACAAAGCGGAACGGATAAGTACCGTCCGGCACTTCCTGTTGGGCATAGTCGGTGCCGTCCCACACTTCCTCAATTAAGGTAGTAGACGGGCGGATACCGACAATGGACTTAACTAGTACGTCGCGGATATCGGTTACTTCTTTACCCGTAGACGGATCACGCAAGGTACCTTTAGTATAGTCAAAGATAGTGGTACCCGGTTTGAAAATTTGTATAGCCACTTTCATCGGCACGGAAATCTGATAGGAAATGCTCATATCCTGGCCGCGTTTATTAATGGCGTAGGCTTCAGCATCCGGCAAGTCAAACACCTTGAGCAAGTCAATATTTTGATTGGTCAGCTGTTTAATCGTCGGTTGGTACAAGCCCTCATCGGGATAATTCTTGGCGGTCAGACGGATTTCATACTTACCGTTTTTGACATATTTGCCGTTGTTATCCGTACCATCCCAATAGATACGGCGCACGATATTCGGATCAAACGTACCCGTATTAGGAATGGTCATGGTGCTTAAATACTTACATATATCGCCCGCATTATTATTATAAGGTAATTGGGAGTAGGATGTGCCTACTTCGCCCGTAGTGGTGCACATCTTATCTTGCAGGGCGACTACCGCTACTTCCACGGTGGCCGCGCGGGAAATGGCAAAGTTAATTTCATACGGCGGCACAAATACCGGGCCGGAGGAGGTATTGAACAGCTGCGGCGCATTGGGATATACAGCGACCGAGCCGTCCAAGAAATACACCGGGCCGCGGGTAATGTTAAGGCGGTACACCCATTTATCGGTGGCGTACAGACCCGTTTGCGGTTTCACGTCCGCAGCGTTGCGTATTGGGGCCGCCGTGTCAACGTCGTAATAGACATCCACCGGCTCCTGCGTTTGCGCGGAAATATAGAACGGATAAGTACCGTCCGGCACCATTTCATAGGGGCAGATGGTGCGGTCTCTTGCGTTCGTGCAGGTGCCTTTATCCGAGGTCGGATTATAGAAATACTGTGCATCCCATTCCTCGGTCAAGCGCAAGCCGTCTCCAGGGCGCAAGGAGGAATTGTTAAAAGTTTTAATCGGCTGCAGGCGCACGTCTAACGTCTGCTCGCGGTACTCATTATAGCTGGCACCCGTGGTGTTATAGTTATAAATAGCCGCAGTTGCGTCCGCCGGATAATTGGTAAAGGTCTTGTCATTTACATAAATACATCTGGGCTGCTTGGCCGGGTCCACATAATCACCTGTAAAATAAGCAAAATCATCTGTTTCATTACATACCCGCGGCGGCCATTTATCTGCTAACACAGTTAAGGTTACAGTATAAGGAGCCGTCGTACCGGTTACCGTCCAAGTAATGGTTTTGCCATCCACTGTTTCAGTGGCACTGCTGGCCGGAGCTAACCCCACCCCGTTGGTATAGGTTTTGCCGTTTACGGTAATAGAAACGCCACCAATACTCAAATTCGTGACATCTGTTTTGGTGTTAGAGGCGTTAACGTCATTATTCCAGGAAGGTATCACTACATCCTTATTATATATATTGATTTGGACGTTCATGGCTTTAGACAGCATATAACTAATGGTGGCCTTGGCTTCGCTGTCGCCATATACGTCGGTGGTAGTTACATCGGTAATGCGGTACATATCCACCGGGAACTGGGCAGAGGCAGACGCCTTAATTGCATTGGGGAACAGCGGATCGCTGGTTTCCACCACAAAGTAATAAGTACCCGGCCCGACCATACGGCCCAAATCGTCGCGGCCGTCCCAGGTTAAGGTATTCATTTGCTGCGCGACGCTGGTATTATTGGTACCGTCGCCCGTGGTCAAAGTCTTTACCGTAAGCCCGGCTGTATTCTTTACATACGCATTGACGACTGCTTCCCGCGCCGTGGAATATTTAAAGATGAACGGATCTAATCCGTAGGCCGTCGGGCTGGAGCCGGTGGTAGCATAGCTGACGGGTTGTATTGTGATATCCACTACGCCGCGTTCCACCGGGAGAATGCCCGTATAGTACTGTTGGGTTTTAACGGCTGTAAAATCAACTCCGGTCGCCGGGTTCGTATAGATATCCGTATACGGGACTTCTGCCCACAACACATACACATAATCGCCGTCCGGCAACGGAGCACCGTCGGCAAAGGTTATAGGGGTGTCTTCTGGCAAGCGCTGCCCGGTTAACGGATTAACTGTACCGGCAGGATATGGTATTTTACACCCGGCGCTGTTGTGGCACAAACCGTCCCATTTATCAGGATAACTCAAGCCGCGGCCACGCTCTTGCATATTGGAATATACCAAGGTACCGTTGGCCGCCGGAGAAATGTTTGGCGCCGTACCTGTTTCGGCTTCACTGTCCGTATACAAACTTGTAAACGTCGTACCTGGAGAGTAAACCTGGAAATACACCTGGGAGGCCTCTGTCGGCACATAGTTAATGGTGGCATACGCGGTGGACTGCTTGCTCAACCCCTTAACGACAATGTCCGTCAGTTTCAACGGGTCCAAGGACAACTGGCGCGTGACCGCGCGGGAATAGTCCGTGCCCGGCCATTCGTCATTGCTTTTGGCTTGGACGGAAATAATATAGTTCCCGGCGGGCAGCAAGCGGCCGGAATCATCGCGGCCATCCCACGAGTCTGACTCTACGATAATTGTATCGCTGTCTGCGCCTTTCATACCCTCGCCCAAGCGCGGCTGCCAATTGACTAAGGTGCGTACGGGCGTATCCGGTACGACATCCTCTAAAGATGCGTCAAAAATTTTAATCAAAACATCCGAGTCCTTACTCAAGCGATAGGCAATGGTGTACGGCGCGGCCTGCACGGCAGTGATAGCACCCATAACCGTCGGCGTGCTGCGCACGGTATGTACGTTGGTCACGTCTACCTGAATAGGATATTGGTTGTTGCCCGGATAAATAAACGTATCATCCACGGTAATTTGCTCTACCGCAATGCCGTCACCCGGATAATCGGTATGTACATTGGCGCGGAAACCGAACTGGCCGTTGGTTTTGCCAAACTCGCCCAAGATTTCATAAGACCCATCCCACGCCGTGCAGAAACGGATAGGCTCATTATACCCCTTGCCAACTGTACCATCTCTTACGATACAACGGGTTTCAGCTCCGTGACATCCCGCTGACTTACAGTCTCCCCAAATACATCCGCTGGTAGTAGTGCCCACAATCCATTTAGAACAGTCAATTTTCGGGTCGCACAAACTAGCGGCTGTACCTGCACGTATTCCATCCGTCAATTTATAGCACTCCGCATCTGAATCCTGGGTCTCACACCAATACTCAGGATTCGGGCATGTGGTGGTGTCTTCATAACCTGCCCTAGCACCGTAGCAAGTATAGGAAGCACACATATAATCCGACAAATCCGCTGTTTGTGCACCGGTATCAGACGAGTTATTGTTAAAGATTTTGTTGTCTAAAATGCTTTCGTAAATCGTGCGCACGGCAGGGTTTGTATCCGGGTTTACGATATCCTTAGAGCCGTAATACTTGGCAATTTCAAAACGGACCGTTTGCAACGGAAAGGAAATAGAGTACGTCGTAGCGCCGTTCGGTTTATTGGTACAATACACATCAAAACACAAACTCAAACAATGGTTAGGATATTCATTTGCCTCATTTAAACTGGGATAAGGTTGGTCATATTCAATCAAAGCAGAAGTATCCCACGGGTCATTACTGGTGCGGCCGCCTGCATTGGTAATGGCGCTTTTATTTACGTGGTTGTTCGTAGCTTCTGCAGTAGTTAACGTAGAGCCTGTCCAACCGCAATACTTAGCAGTTGTGATGGCAGTATCACTACCCGTTTGGTTAGCCGTATCTGCACCACTATTCAGATCTATGTAGTACACCCCGGCGGAGCGGATTTCCGCGCTTTGACCAAAGGCTGGCACCACCGCCGCCAACAACAAGAAAGGCACCGCCGCCGCCAGGACAGCCTTGCCTAAAATCGTTTTCCCAAAGTTTTTAATCATAAATTTTTATATCCCTTTTACTTCTCAAAATTAATTTGCAAAATCTTTTTACTGCACCTTGTCTTTCAGGCGCCCGCGCGTACGCGCGAGTGTCAACGCATAATGCGCCTTAGTATTATTATATCAAAGCGCGCGAAAGTATACACAATAAATTTTTGCAACTTTTGACCGACTTGTCAAGTAATTTGCGAGGACAAGGTAAAAATAAAGCAAACAAAAGGCAGCTTCGCTGTTACAAAATCAGATTTTTTCCCGGGTGTGTTGCCGGGAATCTCCCGCTTTACTCCACCCTGAACTTGTTTCAGGGTCTCCCGCTTCCTGCCGTTCACTTTACAAAAGCAACTATCTTGGAAGTCGGAGATCCTGAATTACTACCTTTCAGGATGGACTTTATTTTATTTCTTTGCGTCTTTTTCTTGAGGTAAGTCGTCAGCTACTTCGCGGTAAACAGCAAAGGTGCCACGGTGATTTTTTTTGACCCAGTACAGCGCCTTGTCTGCCTTGGCAAATAATTCCTCTGCCGTTTGTCCGTCCTGCGGGAAAGAGGCCACGCCCTGGCTGATGCTTAGCGTGATGCGTTTTCCGTCGGTGTAGCGGCTAGGAATGGCGATATTATTGATGCGGTCTTTGAGACGCTTGGAAATGATTTTGGATTCTTCATCGTTGGTGCGCGGCAACATAATTACCATTTCGTCGCCGCCGTAACGGCACGGGCAATCGGTTTGGCGCAGGCTGGTGCGCAGCACCTGGCTGACTTCTTTAAGGGCCCAGTCTCCGATTTGGTGACCGTACGTATCATTGATTTGTTTAAACCAATCAATGTCTAGCACAATAATGGACATAATTAAATCAAAACGTTTGGAACGCGCAATTTCATCCGCTATTTTTTCTGCAAAGAAACGGCGCACCGGCAGTTTCGTCAGCTCGTCGTAATTAGACAGCTCTTGCACGCGCTCAAACAGGGCTGCGTTATCAATGGCCAGTGCGATTTGGTTAGAAAATTGTTTTAATGAAACGAAATCCAAATACTCAATGCGGCGGCGCGAAAGCAAATTATCAAAAGTCAGGAAACCTACCTTATTGCGCTGCACCCGCAGCGGAATGTACACCACATTGTGAATCATGCGGTACGCTTCCCCCGACTCAAAAATATCCTTTAGCAAGGTGCGTTCATCCTCGGGCAAATCCTCTCCGGTTTGGCGCGTCACCTGGCCGGAAATATCTACGCCCAAAATGGATTTGATTTGTGTACCGTCGTAATTTGTTTGGTACAAACGCACGCGGTCAAAGCGAAAATATTTTTGTACCCCTTGTAAAATCAGCTCTAGTCCGTCGGTCAAACGCAGCGAGGAAGCAAAAATAGTCGCTAAATCATTTAAAGCCGTGGCGATATTTAAGCGCTGATTATTCATTTGGTCTCCCTCGGTATGCGTCAGGTTATGCGAAATTTCCGCCGCCACGCCTTTAATCAAACGCTTTTCATGTTCGGTAAAAATGCGGTACTTGCGGAAACGCTCTAGCCGCAGCACACCCAGCCGGGTTTTGATGATATCTTTTACTTCCTCCCCTTCCAGTACCATGCTGGGTCGTTTCCATTTCAAAAGCACATACACCGCCGGATAATTCAAATCCGTAGAATCAGCAATACCGTCACGCAGCAGCTCTTTCAAAAAGTCCGGCTCCCCCAGCACCGAGATATCTTCCTGCATACTCATGCAGTATTCTTTTTTGCACATCATTTTAAGCGACAGCAGTGCGCGTTCCTGCTGCCAGTCAAAAAAATACACCCGGTCCAAACGGAATAATTCGCGCAAGGCTGGCAACGTGTCGGCCAGTAATTCGCGCTTATTTTGTACGGTTTGTTTGAGCTTACGCCCGAATTTAAACAAGGTATAAGATTGTTTATCAAACATAGTTTACCCCTCGTACAACGACAATAAATATTGCACTTCCTTAGCAGCCTGTTTGAGTTCTATATCCAGGTTAGCCTGCGTAAAACGCCCTTCCACAATTTCGGTGGCAGACACTGCCAACACTTTATTTAAGATTTCCACCACCGTGCCGGTAATGGTCATGTTGGGCAAGGTGCGGGCGGTGGCTAAAATGCCGGAATAAATTTGCAACCGCTGTGACGAGGAAAAAATAAATTGCTGAAAGCTTTCCTCAAAGGCCGGAAAGACTTCCATCGTAGCTGCGTAAGATACTTGGTTATCTGTGCGCGCACACCATTTGATAAATTTGAGAGCGGTTTCTTTATCTTTTCCGGCGGCGTTTATCATCAAATTCATTCCGGATAAGTACGCTTGCGGCGCTTTCCCAGTACGCGGCACAGGTACCGTATGTACGCGAATGCCACGTTTGCCTTCAAAGCTAGACACCCCTTGCTTACGCGACATCAGCATACTGGCCTTCCCGGTCAGCATGGTACCCAGGCTGCCGCGCTCGCGCAAAATGGGCATATACTCCTTTAGTGCCAGCGTAATGTAATCCTGAATTCCCTGGTTAAAAGTGGGCGTACCGATTTGCGTACCGCGTAAATCCGGCGTAAATAAATTTGCCCCGCGCCCCCAAATTTCCATAAAAGCAGCCCGCGTGGAAAGCGAACCACGCCAGTCGCTATTTTCCATTGGGTAATATCCTTCCACATCAGCAAATTGTTTGTGCAGCCGCGCACAGATATCCAGTAAGCCTTCCCACGTGGCAAGTTCCTTTTCCGGATTATCACTGACTAAACACAAATGGTCAGCCCGGTAATGTAAGGCACTCACATCAAACCACCACGGATAAGAATGAATATCCTTCGTTCCGGGGCGGTAACAATGCGTGCGCAAAGCCGGCAAGCACGAAGCCAACGAAAGCCCCGGATCCAATTTAGACAAGTTCTCCGCTACTCCGGCCCGTGTCAAAAGAGCCGTCCAATAATGCGGGATTTGCACCACATCCGGAATAGCTTCCTGTGCCGCCGGATGTTTCAACATAAAAATCATCTTCCACAACAGATTGCGCGGAAATACTTGCACGGTTAATTTCGTGCCAGGAAATTCCTGCTCAAAACGCGCTGCTAATTTTTGGTAATCCGATTTTGTCCGTGCACCGGAATCCGGCATAACCCATAAAATCATTTATTTCCCCCAACTCTTTACTTTTAAATTTGGATTGATATTAATTTGCCACTTTTTACTGAGCGCTTGCTCACCGGCGTATTGTAGCTTGTGCCACGCTGCCAGGGCAATCATTCCTGCATTATCAGAGGACATATTCCGCGGAACAAAACGTACCGAAAGTCCGCGCTTTTGCCCCTGCTCCTGCATGAGCTGGCGCAGTAAATTATTGGCAGCCACACCGCCGCCTACTGCGAGGTAACGGACTTTATATTTTTCTGCTGCCTGCATCGTTTTCTTTACCAACGTTTCGCAAACAGCTTGCTCAAAACTGGCGCACACATCCGGCACGCTGGCCTGTTGGTGGTCGCGCAAGTAATAGCTGACGGCTGTTTTCAAACCACTAAACGAAAATTCAAAGGTGCCCGGCATCAGCGGGCGCGGAAAATCTACCGCCTCACGGCGGCCTTGTAACGCTTGGGCCGATACTTGCGGCCCGCCCGGATACGGCAGTCCTAACAGTTTGGCCACTTTATCAAACGCCTCCCCGGCGGCATCGTCGCGGGTGCGGCCCAACACTTTGTAATTACCATAACCTTTGACATACCACAATTCCGTATGTCCGCCAGACACAATCAGTGCCACCAGCGGAAATTGCAACGGATTTTTGACCTCGTCGTCTTCAAATTCGCACGCAAACAGATGCCCCTCTAAGTGGTTCACTCCTAGTATAGGCACTTTTTTAAATTTTGCAAGGGTTTCCGCAGCCACCCGCCCTACCATTAGGCCACCCGGTAAACCCGGCCCGTTGGCAAAAGCCACGCAATCTATCCGGTGCGTACCCAACGCCTGTTCAATGACAGAAGCAATTTTGGCCGCATGGGCGCGGCTAGCCAGTTCAGGTACGACCCCGTGATATTTTTTATGCTCCTCAATTTGGGAATAAACAACATTAGAGAGTAGCTTTTTTCCTCCTACTAACAAAGCAGCAGCCGTCTCATCACACGTGCTTTCTATTCCCAAAATGGTAAAGTCTGTGTCTAACATAATTTTTACTTTGCTGTAGCAGCTGTTTTGGCCTGCTGCGCAGCCCCGGCTTCTTGTTCGGCACGCTCGTGGGCTGCCTTTTCCATCTCTGCTTTCTGGGCAATAATTTTCTCTGGCCCGTCTTTTAAAATTTCCACTGCTTTGTCCAGCACTGGGTCCTTTTCCGTAAATTTCATTTCAGGTGTTTTCTCTCCCGGCTTGTATACGATGTTATTATATTGCGTAAACACCTTTACCTCTTCCTTGGCATCCACAACCACTTCCACATCCGGGAAAATGCCCCCCTCTTGCGCTTTAGATTTATCCCGGTAATTACGTTGGATGAGGCGTCCTTTGGGGGTGTAATACTTGGCAATAGTCAACTTAATGCCGGCACCGCCGCCCAGCTCCTTAACTTGCTGCACACTGGCTTTACCAAAACTTCGCTGTCCTACAATCACAGCCCGGTCATTATCTTGCAACGCGCCCGAAACAATTTCGCTGGCGCTGGCAGACGCCTGATTGATTAATACCACCAGCGGCAAATCCGGATAAGGGGCCTTAGCTGAGGCTTTAAACTCCTGATAAAATTCCGGCTTGCGACCCTGGGTATATACGATTAACTGATTATCACCTAAAAACAAACGGCTAATTTCCGCGGCCCCCTCCAAAAGTCCGCCCGGATTAAACCGCAAATCTAACACCAGTCCTCTCATCCCTTGCTTAGTTAAACTGGCCAAAGCCTTTTGCACTTCTTCCGTGCTGTGCCCTGAAAAATCCACTAGATAAATATAACCAATTTGGTCCGGCAACATCCGGTAATATACCACCTCCGGCACGATTTTTTCCCGTTTGAATTGATATTCCGGTAAAGTTTCATATTCACCTGTTTCCTCATTTTTACGACTCATAGTAATTTTAACTTTAGTACCCGCCGGACCACGCATCAATTCTACGGCTTCCTCCAAATCCATAGCGGTTACTTCTTTATCCTCTACCACTAAGATACGGTCCCCAGGCATAACACCCGCCCGGAAAGCCGGCGTACCCGGGATAGGGGTCATTACCGTTACAAAGCCGTCCACCTTGCTCAGCCGGATTCCAATGCCGCCAAAATCCCCGCGGGTACCGCTCTTTAAAGTTTTATAATCCTTGGGTTCTAAATACTGCGAGAAATCATCCAATTCATCTACCACTCCACGAATAGCCCCAGTAATTAGCTGGTCACTGTCCATAGGTTCCACGTAATTTTCTTTGACAAATTCAATTACATTGACTAAAGTGCGCAATTTTTTCAGTCCGTTGTCTGCCGCAGCATACGCATACGGGAACAAAGTTCCTACAAAAAAAAGAACGGCAGCCCAAGTGGCCAATTTAACAGTTTTTGTTGATTTCATACTATTTTTTCTCTCCTCATATTTCCAAAACAGGAAATGGTCCTTTTATTGCAACCAGTCCATTGGATTAACAGCTGTGGTGCCTTGGCGGGTTTCAAAATAAACAGCATAACGCCCGGTACCCGAACTTTGTTGTGCATCAATGCCCGCTGTACCCAGCACTCCGCCTTGGGCTAATTTATCACCTACGGCAGCTTGTATGGTGTTTAAAAACCCATAAATACTAAAAAATCCCTTTCCGTGGTCTACAATGACCACATTACCGTAAGAACGGAACGGCCCGGCATAAATTACTTCTCCGGGATAGACACAATGCACAGCCTGCCCGCCCCGGGCGGCAATTTTAATTCCGTCCCGGAAAATCCATGTATTTAAATCCGCCCGGTATTCCTTGCCAAATTGGCTAATTACTTGTCCTTCCACAGGCCACGGAAGTGATTTCTGGGGTAAATCAATTTTAGCGATAGAAGTTTGCTTAGCAGTACCTTGCTCGGCAGGACCTGAGCGGGCTTGCTTTTGGGCAGCGGCCTTACGCTGGCGTTCAAACTTGGCAAGCAAATCGTCTAAAGCGCGGGCGGATTTATTTAATTCGTTAATTTCATTACGAACAGCTTGTACCTTTTGTTTTGTTTGGGTTAAATCCTGCTGCTTCTTCAAAAAAGTAGTAGTAATAATTTTTTGCTTTTCCTGAATTTTAGAGCTTTCCGCCTGCAACTTTTTATTGCGCTCTTCATAATCATAAATCTTTTGCTTTGCAGCAGCATTTTCTGTTTGCAAAGCCACTACAAATTCAGCCTGATGTGTCAAAGTGCGGTCCAAGAATAATTCTTCTTCCAGCTGCACACCACCCGGACACGCCGTGCAAACCGGTGTAAGATAATAGGCACTAATTTCGCTAGCCAGTACCTGTTGCCACATAGGCATACTGCGTTCTATAGCGCTGCATTTTTCCTCTGTGCCCAGTAAGGCTTGCTCTACATAATTTAAATCTGATTCTAGTTTGTGCTTTTGGCGGGCCGCCTCTGCCTTCCGGTTTTCCAAAGCAGAAATTTCTTTTGAAATAGCCTTTTCTTGTTGCCGGTATTTGTCCAGCTCGGCTTGTTTTTGGGCGGCTTGTTGTTTAAGACGTTCTAGTTCCTGTTTGCGCGCACTCTCCCCATCCACTGCGCCGTACGCTGAGGATAAACAAACCAACCCAATCCATAAAAGCATCAAAACTTTTGCCATTTGCCTAATGTCCAGCCAAATAATCCGCAAAATACCAGCAGTCCTACCTGGCGTGCTAGTGAGGTAAATTGGGAGAAAGTCTGCACGAGCAACCCTGTCGGATAAATTACCGCCGCCAGTATTACCCAGGACAAAGCACCCGCCAACAAAGCTGAACCTGCCGCCCTGAGGCTATGACTTGGGCCATGTACTGGATAAGCCTCCACCATAAACATAAAACAAATAAAAAGCACCAACGCCAAAAGGATTGCCGCATTGATTAGACGCAAACAAAGCCCGCTATAAAAAGCCATATCTGCCTGCTCCTGGGAATACTTCACAGATAGTTGCGGATATTGCGCGGCTAAGTTCTGCGTAAACGAACGAATATTACTTAGAGCGCTGTCGTATAAACGTAATTCAAAATAGGCAGGCATTTGTTCATGGCCTAAAGCCACAAGTGCTTGGGTTAAGCGTGGGTTTTTGGCTTGTAAGGCAGCTAGACCGTCTTGCGGGGAAAAAAGTTTAACCGAACGTACTTGTTCCTTACTATTCAAGCTTTCTCCCAGAGCCGTCAGTTCAGCGTTCTCCAAGCTAACCGTCACGGGCATAATAATCTTTACTTCCTGTACCATGGCCTGATGGTAACGGGTCAACTGCATCTGGAGAAAACCGACCACCTGCCACAAGACAGCTATTGCAAAAACTAACACAAATACCCGCCGGTATCCGTGAAAGGATACGCCTTCTGCTTTTGGTTTATTTTCTTGCAAAAAATCGTCCATACCTACTCCTTTGCCCCGGCTAAAAACCTAAGGCTTTTTCAAAATTTCCCTTTAACTGCGTGTTATGTTGTACGCCTGAAAACAGTTCTGCGCCCGGACCGTATGCTATTCCAAGCAACATACCGGAGGAGTGTGTCCGCGTAGCCCAGACAAGCCCCTGCGCCTGATTAAGTTTAGCTATCAGCTCCTCATAAGTAGGAACTGCTCCGTTTAAATGCAAGTCTGTATGGCGGCCCATCGCTTTATCACATAAGGCCTGTAAAACAGCTGCTGTTTGCTGTTGCTTAGGTAACTTTTGGAAATCCTTAAATACATAGTACAACAGATGTTTATGCTCCCATAAATACTGGTAATAAGGATAATTGACGTAATCGGTATTTTTTCCATACAGCATTTCCCCTTGTGCTGATTTATGGGCAAACGTATCAGCATCTAAATGGCGGTATTCAAAACCGGACATACCAGTTTCATGGTCTGCATTTAAATAAAGCAGCGTGTTTCCGTCCGTTTGGGCAAACTGCCACAAATAAGCCAGGGTCTCATCCAAATTTACCATTTCCCACAACACAGGCCCGCCCTCATTATCATGCAAAGCCCAGTCTATTTTACCTGCTTCCACCATTAGTACAAACCCTTTCGGGTTTTGGCTTAAGAGTTGTACGGCCTTTTGGGTCATTTGCAGCAAAACAGGCGTATGAGGATGTTGTTCTTTATCTCCGTAAAAAGGCATGGCCTCTTCTGCAAATAATCCTAAAACGCGGCCCTTTTTCACGCGGGAAAGTTCGCGGGTGTTGGTAACCACTGCCCAGCCTTCTTTCCTGGCTTTTTGCAACAAATTCTTATTTTCTTTCCGGGTAAAATACTTTAATCCACCGCCCATTATCACCTGGGCTTTACTGGCTACCAGCTGGCGGGCGATTTCATATTTATTTTTGCGGCTGTTGGTGTGGGCCAAAAATCCAGCCGGAGTGGCATCCGTTACATACACATCTGTTATCACCCCCACCGATTTCCCTTGACGGTAGGCTTCTTCTAATAAAGTTTCCAGAGCTTTTCCCTCGTGGTTTATCCCTATGTAATCCGGGCGGGAAAACGCTCCGGTAGCCATTTGAGTAGCTGCGCAAGCCGAATCTGTTACAACCGTATCGTATGTGTTATCAAAATACATTCCTACAACGGAATGATTAATAAATTTTTCCAGGGTGGATTGTTTATCAGGATATTGGGGCAGCTCCGTATTGCGCACGCCCTCCATAAAAAATCCCATGGTACCCGGTCCCATACCATCTGCAATAAGCCAAACAGCATTAGCAGCCGGCTGGGCCAACGCACCCGTTGCTAAAACACAACATAGGACCATGACTGCAATATATTTCATATTCTATTAGGCTACTGTTTTGATATACAAATCCAAATAATCCTGGGCCGACCTATCCCACGAATTATCCTTGAGCATGGCGTTTTTAACTATTTTGTTCCAAGTACGTTTGTTAGTATACACGGACAAGGCTTTTTCCAAAGCAGCCAAAATGCCGTTCTCCCCTAACTTTTCAATGAAAAATCCAGTAGCGGCGGCATTATCCGAATTTTCTTTATAACCTACCACCGTATCTACTAAGCCGCCTACTTTGGTTACCACAGGCAAGGTGCCGTATTTCATGGAAATCATCTGCGAAAGTCCGCAAGGTTCATAACGCGACGGCATCAAAAATAAATCCGCTCCGGCATAAATTTCGTGCGCTAGTATTTCATCCAATTTGCTTACATACGCAATGTTATCCGGATATTTTTTGGCTAGTTCGCGGTATTGTTTTTCTAAAGCAGTGTCTCCACAGCCCAATACGGCAAACTGCACCTTATCCTGTAATTTCTGCAAAGCACCCAGCGCCATATCCAACCCCTTCTGGTAATCTAAACGCGAAACAATGCCTACCAAAGGTTTCTGCGGGTCCTCCTCTAAGCCTAATTCTCGTTGCAGTTGTTGTTTGGAAATAGGTTTGTTTTTAGAAAAAGTTACTGCGTCGTATCCCATAGGCAATAGGGTATCCGTTTCCGGATCCCACACATCGGTATCAATACCATTTACAATCCCGTAAAAATTCTTCCGCCGGTATTTTAAAAGCCCTTCCAATCCAAACCCCATTGCCGGATTGCTTTGTACTTCCTTAGCATAATTGGGGCTGACGGTATTAATATTATCTGCAAATACCAAGCCGCTCTTTAAGAAACTCATACCGCCGTAATATTCAAATTTGCTGGGAATGAAGTCTACCGGATGGAACCCCGCCTTCTCAAAACTTTCATAACCGTAGTGTCCCTGGTATGCAATGTTGTGTATGGTTAACAAACTGTGTGTGCGGGTAAAAAAAGCATCCAATTTGTATACCGTTTTCAAATAGGCCGGAATTAAGCCTGTCTGCCAATCGTGGCAATGAATAATATCCGGGCGGAATCCTATAAACTTGCATCCTTCCAAGATTGCACGGTTAAATAAAATAAACCGCTCATCATTATCGGCATATTCCCCTGTTTTGGTACGGTATAATTCCGGGCGGTCAAAATATTTACGGTTGCCAACGAAGAACACCAATACTTTACCCCAATTGATGTAAGACAAGGTAACTTGTTCAATCTTACCGCCTACGGAAATATAATACACACCCGGCACCACCTTAAGCGAGGAGGCCCGGCGTATGTTACGGTAATGCGGTAAAAATAGTAAAACGGTATTGCCTTTGCGTCCGGCTAATTGCTGGCTTAAAGCACCCACCACATCAGCCAGTCCTCCCGTTTTACAAAATGGAAATGCCTCACTGGCGGCAATTACTATGTTCATGCAGGTTCCTCCTGTTTATCTGTTTCAATCAACGCAGGCTCAGCAGGTGTGTCCTGCGGGGTTTGTTCCGCTTGCTCCTCCGCTGCCACCATAGTAGTGGCAGATTGACCAGCCGGGGAAACAGTTTCTGCATCTGCCGTTTCTGGAGCTTCAGGTTCTTCAAACATATTTTTAGGACGTTTAAAAAACGCATCCGCCGCATCCCCGGTTTCTGCTTCCAACGCCAAAATAGCAGGCTCTCCAATAGGCGGCAGTTTTTCCTCAAATGGCAAATCCTCTTGTTTTTCCTGCAACTGCTTGGCAGCAAAAACCTGCAAATCCGGCAGTTCCGAAAGTTTATTCAGGCCAAACAAACGTAAAAATTCATCTGTGGTACCATACACCATCGGGTGGCCAATAGTATCTCGTTTGCCCAGTACACGCACCAGCCCGCGCTCTAGTAAGCGTTCCAAAGGAGCCGCCACATCTACGCCGCGGATGGTTTCCATCTCCGCGCGTGTGACAGGCTGTTTATATGCAATAATCGCCAGCGTTTCCAGCGCAGCATTGGACAAGCGTGTAGTCATTTTTTCGTTGTAGAGGCGGCGCACCCAGCGGCCGTATTCGGGCTTAGTGCACATTTGGTAACCGCCGCCAATTTCCAAAATGCGGATAGCGCGGCCGCTGTCTGCATATTCGCGGGCTAACTCTTGGATAATTTCCAATACCCGCTTGGAATTAATATGCTCCACTACTTCGGCAATACGCGATGGTTTAAGAGGCCGGTCAGTAATAAAAAGTAAATTTTCTATGATTTGTTTAGCCTCGCCACTCTCCAGCAAAGGTTCCATCTGCATCGCAGCCGGACTTTGCTCCGCTGTTTGCCCGGCAGCCGCCTGAGCTGTTTGCGGCTGGGGATTATTTTGGGAAATTTCCTGTTCGTCCATAATATACTCCGTTAGACCGCGTCTCCGTGCATGAGTTCGCGGAAATCTGTATCCTTATTATCTGGATTTAAATAAATGCGGATTTGCCCGTCCTGTTCATCCTGTCGGGCCAATAATTTTTTGATCTTCATCAATTCCAACACCGCCATAAAGCAAGTAATAATACCGCGCTTTTTAGTTTCCCCCACAAAAATATCATCTAGCAAAACCCAAGGGCGGGATTTAAGCATCCCTACCACTTTTTCCATTTTATTTTCAATGGGAAATTCCTCAATTTTTAAAAGCTCAATGCGTTTGCGCTCATCCAAGCGGTCAAAAGCGCGTTTGACTGCAGAAAGCAAATCAAACAACTGCACATTAAGCACCTTTTCGCCATTATCAAAAATCGGGGCGGACTTATAAAAATTGTCCTTATTTTCATCTAACTTTTTTTCTAAAAACTGTCCGGCCTCTTTGTACTTTTGGTATTCCAGCAGTTTGGCAATAAGCTCTTTAGCTGGGTCGGGTCCTTCATTACTGTCCGTAGGTACTTGCGAGGGCAAGAGACTTTTGGCCTTGATTTGCATTAGCGTACTGGCCATCACCAAAAATTCGCCCGCAATTTCCAAATTTAGCTCTTTCATCACGTTTAAATATTCCAAATACTGCTTTGTGATTTCCGATACATTCACATCTGCTACATCTAAGTTGTCTTTTTTAATCAAATGCAGCAGCAGGTCCATAGGACCTTCAAACACATTGATATGAACATTAATCGGTTTTTGGCTAATCATATTACTTAGTAATTTTCATTGCCCGCTTGACCTGGGCCAGCGTAACCGCAGCTGATTCGCGTGCGGCCTGTGCACCGGCTTTGACAATTTGCTGAAGCTGTGCTTTATCATTTTCAAATACTTTACGGCGATCAGCAAAGGCTTTGAGTTGCGGCTCCATCAGCTCAAAGAGTTGCTTTTTGCACGCCACACAACCCAGCGCGCCTGCCTTGCATTCTGCGCAGCGTGTCTTGTAATCCGGATTGTAAATTTTGTGGAACGCATACACGGTGCAGCCGTCTGGGTTGCCGGGGTCATTGGCGCGTTTTTTGTTCGGGTCGGTAAACATCGTCATGACTTTTTTGCGTACACTTTCCAAATCCTCGCCCAAGTCAATGGTATTTCCGTACGACTTGGACATTTTGTGTCCGTCCAAACCCGGCATCACCGCAATTTCGGTATAGAGCGGCTTAGGTTCTACAAATATATTATCCACACCGTAAATTTCATTAAAACGCCGCACCAAATCGCGTGCTATTTCCACGTGTGCTGTTTGGTCTTTTCCGACGGGAACAAACGACGCTTTGTGAATAAGAATATCTACTGCCATTAACACCGGATATCCCAAAAATCCATATACGGAAATATCTTCATCGGCCAAGCCTTTGACGCGCTCGGCCAGTGGGGTGTTTTCATCGCCTTTAAGCTGCCCGGCGTATTTGCGCGCCAAGAGTTCATTAAGCTGGTCCTTGTAAATGGGGTTTCTAAGCAGCCACCCCAAAGGCGTAATCATCCCTAGCAAAGTATTTAGCTCGCTGACTTCCGGCACGTCAGATTGGATAAAAATGTTTGCTTTTTGGGGGTCTAGTCCGGCAGACAACCAATCGATGAGCATCTGTTCGCTATTAGTTGCCAAATCCGCGGTGTGTTTGTAGGCGGTCGTCAAGGCGTGCAAATCTGCCACAAAGAAAAAGCATTTGTACTTATCTTGAAGTGCTACGAAATTTTTCAGTGCACCGTGAAAATTACCCAGATGTAATTTTCCTGTCGGACGCATACCGGAAACAATAATTTCGCTCATAAACCCTCACAGTCCAAAAATTTTGCCGATAATGCCGATAACCACATACATCGGCGGGTATAAAATATACTTAAAAAGTCCTGTCAAAATCAGTCCAATGACTATATACATCCCAAACCGTCCGAAAAAACGCAGGTAAGCTGCGGACGCCCGCGACGGCAACAGCGCAGCTACAATATGTCCGCCGTCTAGCGGTGGAATAGGCATCAGGTTAAACACGGCCAACAGCACATTGATCTGTATACCGTAGGCCAGTAACGCAAGCATCCGGTTTGTGATTTCAACGGGCAAGGCCTGGCTGGCCAGCAGCACCTTAATAAGCAAAGCGCTCAGAATAGCCAGTGTGAAATTGGTAAGCGGCCCGGCAGCTCCGACCATCCCCATACTTTTGCGCGGCGCGGGCAAGCGCATGGCATTGACGGGAACCGGCTTGGCCCAGCCGAACATTGGCAGTCCGGACAAATAGCAAATCGCCGGAACGGCTAATGTTCCAATAGGGTCAATATGTTTTAACGGATTTAAGGTCAGACGGCCCAACACATAGGCGGTGTCGTCCCCCAGGCGGTACGCCACATAGCCGTGTGCAAATTCATGCAGCACAATGGAAAAAAATAAAATGACCAAAATAGCAAACAAATCCATATTGCTATTTTACTAAATATACGCGCGTTCGGACAGAGAGTTTTGGCAAGATATGATTTTAAAGCAACAGATAAAGCTGGTATTGCACTAAAACAATCGCAATTAATATGCCGGAAATTTAAACAAGGATTAACAACTTTATTTGAATAGTTCTTTTTCTGGAATGTGTAAACCGCGCGCGATTTTGCGAATATTTAAAAGCGCCAAGTTACGCTCGCCACGTTCTATTCCACCCATATAGGTACGGTCTAAACCGATTTCTAAGGCAAATTCTTCCTGCGAAAAACCTTTCGCTTTTCGTAAAGCACGCACCCGCGCGCCAAAGCGCTGTAAGTAAGCCCGGTCTGATTTAGAATAGTTTGCCATACCTACAGCATAGATTTTGTGATATTTATAAGTACACGGACTATAAGTAGCATTTTTTACATTTTTATGTTATACTATAAGTACCTTAGCAGGAAAGGAGAATAATTATGAAAAAGAAAATTTGTTTTATCGCAAGCGTATTTTTATTACTGTCTGCTCTTGCCTATGCCGAAGTACCCCAGCATATTTCTTTTGCCGGAGAAAGCTACCATTTTGATTACGCATCCTCCGATGACACAGGAACCACTTATTTCTTCAAAAATGAAGCTGAACAACCAATTGATTTATTATGGGTACAGACATATTCTTTTTCTCTTACCAGTGAAGGTGTAAAAGAATTAGCAGATATCGTCAAATGTGAATCTAATGAAATATGTTATACAGAAGTTTGCGCAAAAGATGATATTGTGGTACAACGTTTCGTTCCAAACCGCCAATTCTTTCTACAGCGGTTTAATAAAAAAGGATATATTTATTGGCATTCCTTTTCGCATGGAGAGGAACCCAAGGCTCCCTTATCTACTTACCGAAATGCCTTTTGCCGATTAAATTTCTTCTAAAATAAACCCCGCCGGACGGCGGGGTTTTTTAGGCAGCTGTAATAACAAATTTATTTAATTTTCCCTTCTTGTTTCAAATACGCCACCACACCTTTGCCAATGCCTTCGCCCATGTGTTTTTGCGCTGATTTATTGTTCAGGCGTGCGCGGTCCTTGGGACTGCTGATAAAGCCCATTTCCACCAAAATAGCCGGTGCTTGCACGCCGCGTAACACATAAAAGTTAGCCTGTTTGATAGAACTGTTTTGGCTTACCGCAATGCCTATACCCGGTTCCTTATACACGTGCTTACGTACGTGGCCTGCCAACTTGGAACTCTCATTCATATACTCGTTTTTAGCCAAAGATTGAAGCAGCTTATCCACAAAATTATAATGTGTTTCCTCGTATTGCAAAGACTCGTTTTCAAAGGCAGCTATTTCTGCTGCTTCCTTGTCAGTAGCTTTATCCGAGCGGAAATACACTTCAAATCCATTGGCCGCACTGCGCTTGGTGGCGTTTGTGTGCACAGAAATAAATAAATCTGCTTTAAATTCATTAGCAATTTTACTGCGTCCTGCCAAGGTAACAAACGTATCATTATCACGCGTAAGTTTGACCTCAAAACCTTGCTTTTTAAGATAATTATACAAGTGCTTAGCTACCAGTAAATTCAATTCTTTTTCACGTAAACTGCCACGGCGCACCGCCCCAGGGTCTTTACCGCCGTGCCCGGGGTCTACCACAATGCGCAGCTGGCCCTTGGCTTTTAATACTGGCAGCGGGGCTGCATTTATAACCGGCTCCTCCACCGCCTTCATTACCGGTACCTCAGCCGCCACCGCACTGATTTGTAAATCCAACTCTTCCGCGTCGTCCGTATCGTCTGTAGCAGAAGGTTCCTCCTGCATTACACTGGGCACTAACTCATCAGATGTTTCCTGCGCTGCTGTTTGCCCGTCCGGCAAATCAGCTTGAGTACTGTTAATACCTGCCAACATCTTTTCTGCCGACGCCACTCCCAGCAGCAAACCGTTATCTGACGCAATAGCCTTCCAAGCTTTTCCTTTATTTCCTAAAATAACCTCCAGTACCACATCCTTTCCGCGCTGCAACAGTGTAAACGAACGGATAAAATCATCCTTGGGCCGTTGGTTGGCCATTTGTTTTAACACGCTGTCAGGAAAAATTACTTGTACCGTGTGTGCATTGGGCTGCTTGACTGAATAAACCGGCTGTGATTTAGACCACAAGTGTATCACATCATGCGTATTTTGTGGGGAAAGATTTTCAAACGCAACGGTAAAGTGCCGCTCCACCGTTAGAGTATTCTTTTCAAAGGTAATTTGGCGGTCCAGAGCCTGTTGCACTTGCGGCAACATAAAAAATTCCACCGGAGCATAAATTTTGCCACCAGACACTACTACTTCCGACGGCAGCGGAACAGTAGTAGCATTGATAATCACTTCCCGCAGCGGGGCACTCAAGATAGCATACATTCCGGGAAAAGCAATTTTAAGCTGTTTGGAAGCTGAAAAGATTTCCACACTGCCGCCCAATTTTTTAGCAGTACTTTGCGCGTCTACCAGGGTATGACCGCCCGCCTGTATGGAAGATACTGTTCCTTTATTTTGTCCTAATACGGAAAGGCTTGTTTTCCCTTGCGCAAATAACGCAGGAACACAAGCCGTCCACCACAGTAACAAACACAAAAGAACTTTCTTCATAGAAAAAACCGCACGGAAAATTCCCGTGCGGTATGTGTTTTACTCCAGCACAATTTTATAATCTTCCCACGCCAGTTGCGGGTCTGACTGGATTTTTAAAGTGCGGTGAATATTCTCTTCAATATCCGCTTGTTTGTCCTTTACCGCTTCGGCCAGTACAGGATGCAAAACTACCCGCAAATTCCCGCCAGGCCGTCCGTTGGTTAAATCATAAATTTCCCGTTGGATTTTAATACGCATACTTTCTGCCGAAAGTACGCGGCCTGAACCGTGGCATTGCGGGCATTCCTCACTGATAAAGCTGCCCGTACTTTCGCGTTTACGCTCACGCGTCATCTCTACCAACCCCAGCCGGGTAATCGGCAAAATGCGGATTTTGGCGCGGTCACCGCGCACGGCATTGGCTAAGGCTTCCACCACGCGGTGGCGGCTGGAGGCCTTGCGCATATCAATAAAATCAATTACGATGATGCCACCGATGTTGCGCAACCGGAGCTGGTGTGCAATTTCCTGCGCGGCTTCAATGTTGGTTTGCGTAACAGTTTCTTCTTGTGATTTACTCCCCGTAAATTTACCGGTGTTTACATCAATAGCGCACAAACTTTCTGCCTCTTGGATAATAATACTTCCGCCATTAGGTAAAGGTAATTTAATTTTGCGTAAATTATCAATTTCCGGTTCAATGCCGTACGCCTCGAAAATCGGTGTTTTACCTTTGTAAAGTTTCACACGGTCCTCTAACTCTGGCGAATTCTTTTTTACAAAATCAAGCACGCGTTCATAATCTTTTTTGTTATCCAATAAATATACCTTTGCATTTTCGCTCAGTACATCGCGCGCCACTTGCAGTACGGCATCCATATCCTCGTGCAACAAGGCCGGAGAAGGCAGCGTTTCAAATTTTTTCATAATAGACTGCCACTGGCGGTACAAATATTTTACTTCGCGTTCCAGTTCGTCTTTAGTGGCTTCCTCTGCTTCGGTACGCACGATACAACCCATACCGTTTAAATGTTTCTCAGCTAATTCCTGCATGATATCATTTAGTTTATGGCGGGCTTCTACGTCCTCAATGTTCTTGGACACTCCTACAAAACTTTGGTGTGGCGTAAGTACCAAGTAACGGCCGGGCAACGTAACATCCATGGTTACCTTCATCCCTTTGGTGCCAATGGCGTCCTTAACTACTTGTACCATAATCTGCTGGCCTTTTTTAAGCACCTTGTCAATATTCTTACGGTCGGCGCCTAAAATATCTGAAATGTACAGGTAAGCATTTTTATCATAGCCAATGTTGGCAAAGGCACTGGAAATACCAGGCAGTACATTTTCCACCGTTGCTTTATAAATATTGCCTACAATATTAAGCGAACCTCTGCGTTCCCACATTAATTCGTTAATACGATCATTTTCTAAAATCGCAATGCGCGTTTCCTCAAAAGAAGTATTCACTAATACTTCTACCTTCGGTGCTTCTTCTGTTATTTTTGTCATACAACAAATCCTTTTGGTTACAAGGCGTGCAATTCTGCGGCACTATCACGCCAGTATAACTGTTCCCTTGTAAATTTAAATTCCGGAAAAGTAAACTCTTGGGCCTCAGGCACTTCTATACTTAACCAAGCGGCTATTATGTGCTCCGGCTTGGCAGTTTTGTCACCGCACCTTTGCAATAAAAGTTCCACTTTGTCCGGCTGTGGTTGCGTCACACGCAGGAGAAAAGGCGTTACTTCCTGTTGCAACTTTATCCCGTTAGACGCAGCCACTGTTACGTATATGTGTTTTTTGCGGAAGAACTCTTCCGCGCAGCATACAGGAGCATATAATGAAAAATCTCCTTGTACACTGTACTGCATTACTTCCGCCAAATTACTGACGGAGGGCAAAGCATACGGCACACGCCGCACGCGCAAAACGCGTACTCCGTCTGGGGCGGACTTACTTAACGCAGCCTGCGCCTCCGCTTCTTTTACAGGAGCAGAAAAATACAGGTCTGCCAATTCACCCAGGCTGTATTGCCCATATCCCAAAGCAGGACCATAGGCCAACCGGGGCCAATGCGGGTTTACTTTTGCAGGCTCAAACGGCAGCCCGCTGCACAAAACCATCTTGCGCAAAGCTGTAAAAATGCGTTTGTGGTCCCAGCTATTTTCCACAATAAACGTTATACGCATTTTATAAATTTTTGGGGCAGTTTTCATACCTTTTCCTTTTAGGCCGACGTAATACGCCGCGCGTATACCGACTGCACTACCCCCAATGCCAACATACTAGATACCAAGTTGGATCCTCCGTATGAAATAAACGGCAGCGGAATACCTGCCACCGGAAAAAGCCCTATTAACATCCCGAAATTAATTAGCATATAAGTCAGAAACATACCAAAAATGCCGCCGCATACCAAATAACCGTAACGGTCACTGGCCATATAAGCAATTACTACAATGCGCCACAAAATCAACAAATAAAGTCCCAATACCAACAAGGTTCCCCACAAACCTAATTCCTCGCCTACCACTGCCAAAATAAAATCTGTATGTTTTTCCGGCACAAATCCTAAACGGGACTGCGTTCCTGAAAAAAGTCCTTTGCCTAAAACCCCGCCGGAACCCATGGCAATTTGCGCCTGCAATACATTGTATGACGCACCTTGCGGATCAGATTGCGGCGCTAAAAAAGCTTCCACACGTTTGCGCTGATAAGGCTTCATTTGACGATCTACAAACACACCTGCAAAAAATCCTGCCAACACCACTGCAGCAGCCAACACAAAATAAAACACAGGCAACGTCATACGAAGTTGTTTAAATATCCACCATACTCCCCAAGTAACCAATGCCAGCAGTACTACAAAACCCAATATATACCAGACATTACCCGGCAGCTGGGCAAATACATCTATCACAGCATAATCACGCAATGCCGGATGTAAATACAAATAGGTCCAGGTAATTGTAAAAAATCCAGCCACGCAGGCGAACACAGCCACTAAAGATAAATAAAATACATTTACACCGGCGCAATATAGTAACACCAGTAAAGCCGGAAACGTAATAACAATAGAGGAGAAATCCGGCTGCATCATAATCAATCCGAAAACAGGAACCACTAGCACTCCCAACAAAACCAAGGTGCGCATATCACGGATGCGCCGCCCTTGCCGGTCCAAAAAGGCAGCAGCTACTAATAGCACTAACACCCGACATAATTCGGCAGGTTGAAAAGAAAAAAATGGCAGCACAAACCATGATTTACTGCCGCGCTGGTACGTACCGAAAATTAACACCCCCACCAGTAAAGCCAAAATAATTCCATACAGCGGTTTCCACTGTTCATCATAAATTTGGTAATTAAAACTCCACGCCGCTGCAAAAGCCGCCATCCCTAACGGAAGCGCAATCAAATGGGTCCGCACCACCGCGTTAGAAAACCCCAAACTATTGACGGCCGACATAATACATAAAAGCCCCAACAAAGCTAGTAGCGCCATTGCACCAAACAGCACTTGGTCTAAAGTATTTTTACGCGTGGTTGATTTATATTGCGTCATTTTAATCCCCTAATACTTCTTCTTTTTCTTTCGCAGCAGGCGGTTGCGAATTCTTGTCTGTTTCAAAATAAGCTTCTAACATTTTACGTGCTACCGGACCTGCAACAGAGGAACCACTCTTACCATATTCTACAAATACCGCTACCGCAATTTCTGGCGCGTGTCCTTCCCTTCCGGCAAAAGCCAAAAACCACCCATGGTCTTCCCCATGCGGATTTTGCGCCGTGCCGGTTTTGCCATACACGTCCAATCCTTTCATTTTAACCCGGCGGGCGGTACCTGTGTCTACCGTATGTTTTAAAGCCTTATAAATTAAATCCCAAGTACCCGGCTTGATATCCACCTGACCGATTTGTTCGCTTTTACCTTGCAAAAGCACTTTGCCATTTTGAGGATTAACTATCCGGTCCAAATAATACGGCTTCCAAATTTTACCGCGGCTGGCTAAAGCAGCTGCATACTGTGCCATTTTAATCGGAGTTACCAACAATTCTCCCTGGCCAATAGATAAATTTAAAGTATCACCCACAAACCAAAAAGAACGGTTACGCGCCCGGCGGGTAGGTCCATACAAATTACCCGCTTTTTCGCCCGGCAAATCAATTCCGGTTGGTTGTCCGAATTGAAACATACGTTGTATTCTTTCAATAGCAACCGGACCTAATTGTGCAGCTAAAGCATAAAAATATACATCGCAAGAACCTGCCATCCCACCAAAAAAATCCACCGGACCATGGCGGCTCCAGCATTTAAATACGCGTGCACCTGCATCGTAATGGCCGGGACAATTAATTACTTTTTTAGGATCAAAACCGCCTTTTTCAATAGCTGCTATAGCTGTAATAATTTTAAATGTAGAAGCTGGCGGATAAACCCCTTGCACGGCTAAATTATATTCACTGATTTTTTTTGATTTTACTTCGGGCACATCAGAGTACGGAATAAACATTTCCGGGTCAAAAGCCGGTGCTGTAGCCAAAGCCAACACAGCCCCTGTTTTCGGGTCTAAAGCCACCGCCGCCCCGCGGCCTGTTAAAGAGTTTTTAAGCCCTTCCTCGGCCGCCCGCTGTACGGCATAATTTAAAGTTAGATAAATATCCGCCCCAGGACGCCACTTTCGGTCCTCAATCACGCGTTTAACCCGCCCGCGGTAATCTACTTCCAAATAAATTCCGCCGTCACGGCCTTTCATTTCCTTTTCAAATTTCTTCTCTAAACCGTTCTTTCCCACTTTGGCATTTAAGCGGTAATCCAAAGACAAATCACGGTTTTTCCAATCCCGCCCTTCCATACTACCCAAATATCCCAATAAATGACTGGCAAACGGGCCATACGGATAACTGCGTTTGTTCTCTTCAATCAAATAAATACCGGGATAATACAGCTGTAATTCTTGCAGTGCAATAGTGCTTTTAGGAGATAAATTCTCTGCCAGCGCTACTGCCTTTCCGCTGCGCAAGGCTTTGTTCAACCGCTCCGTGACTTGCGCAGGTTCCAAACCCAACCGGGGTGCAAAATCTTGCGCCAAACGGGAAAGATATTCTTCATCTTTCGGCCCGGCCCCCAAATAATACAAATTAAACGAAGGAGAATTAGCTGCCACAGCTTTTCCTTCCGCCGTAAAAATACGTCCGCGCGGAGCTGTTTGGTATAAAATCTGGGTACGGTTTTGCTCAGCTAGTTGTAAATAATGGCTGTGGCGCAGTAATTGGATATCTATCAAACGCAAGGCTACCACTGCACCTGCCAAAACAGCCAACAATAACAAGGTGCGCAAGCGGGTATTAAAAAAAAGTTTTGTGGAAGCCATTAATATGTTTTTATTTTGACGGAAAAAGCACAGCGCACTGCCCAAAATACAGCCGGGGCTGTCAGCGCACTTAGCATAATCCCGCCTGTAAACGGCCAAAATCCATTCCAAGCGGAAAATCCGGCAAATACCTTTAATAAAATCAAATTCCCTACTGCCGAAAATAACGCTAATAATCCTGCGCACACCATTTGGGGCAGCACGGAATCAAAATCTACCCGGGCCTCTAGCCCATACACAATTGCAGCACATAACGTAAACATAAACGCATAATGTCCAAATAATTTTACTCCAAAAAAATCCAAAAATAAACCGCATATAAATGCCACCGGATATCCGTATTCCGGCTTTACAAAAGCGCAAACTGCCACAGCAAATACTAACATTAAATTCAAGCTAATATCCCATCCGCCCAATACCACCATTAAAGCCCAATGTAATACTGTAGCAATTATAAAAAATAAAAATAATTTCAAACCAATTCTCATAACGTTTCATTCCCGGAATAGGTCAAAATAAATAATTCTTGCACGGCACTGGAAGCAGCAGCAGGCTCCACATAAGCCGTCAAGGAGGACTGTATCCCATCTGCGCGGTTCACTTCCATTACACGGCCTACCAAAATACCCGCCGGAAAAATGCTGCTAGAAGGAGAAGTATAAACTGTTTCGCCTTCATGTATTTCGGAAAGCAGCGGTAAATACCGCATCTTCAGATTTGCAGCACCAGCTCCAGTCAATAATCCCTCATCTCCCGAAGGACTGGCATATACAACTGCTGAAAAATCCTCATCACGCAGCAAAAGCACCTTCGCCGTGCGCTCATTAACCTCTACCACTACGCCTGCTAATACCGGTTGTCCGTTCTGTTGGGCAAGTGCCGCAGAGCGCACTTGTATTCCTTCTCCGCTTCCTTTATCTACCACCACGCTGTTCCATTGGCTGGGCTCGCGGTAAGCGGTTTTGGCCCATACTCCCGTCCATTGATGCGGTGCCTGCACCTGCAGTGCTGCCGTCAACCGTTTATTTTCCTCAAACACTTCCCGCGCTTGAGCACTCTCAAGCTGGATTTGGCGCAGTTGGGCTTTCAAATTTTCATTTTCACGATGCGCTTCTAATAATTCCCGCACAGTGCTGCTTACATTTTTGGAATATTCCACTGCTTGATGGGCTGCACGGATTTGCGGAATAAAAATATAAGAAAGCAATACTTTCATAGAAGTAACAGGACCTTCTAAGGGCAACAGCATCAGCAGCACGGACAATGCCAGAAACCCCGCCGGTAAAATCATCTTCCGGCGAGAAAAGGAAAAAGGCTTTTTTTTAAAACGGGTTGTACGTTGCATACAGTACTGTTTTCTTTCCGGGCTGCCCAAACACAGCCCCGTTTATTTTCAACAAAAAAGCGGACAAAGTCCTTTCAGCATCCAGGACCCTGCCCGCTTAAAGTGGCGTAAATCTTAATAAGATTTGTTTTTATTATTAAAGAAGCGCGAACCTTTTTCGTTCAACTGCTCCAGGAATTTGCCGGTACCCAACGCCACACAGCTTAAAGGATCAGCCGCACGATGCACAGGGATATCGGTTTCCTTGCGGATTAAATCCGTAATGCCGCGCAGCAAACTGCCACCGCCGGCTACGACCAACCCGCGGTCCACCAAATCGGCAGCCAATTCCGGTGGAGTCTCCTCCAACGTGCTTTTAATCACATCCACAATCAGCCGTACCGGCTCCATTAAAGCCTGGCGGATTTCCTCGGATGTAACAGTCAGTGTACGGGGCAAACCTTGTGTCTGGTCGCGTCCTTTTACTTCCATGGATTTTTCTTCTTTAAGCGGGTACACAGAGCCTAAATTGATTTTCACTTCTTCGGCTGTTGTTTCCCCAATAATCAAATTGTATTTTTTGCGGAAATATTGCACAATGCACTCGGTCAGTTCATCTCCGGCTACATCAATAGATTTAGCCACCACCATACCGCCCAGTGAAATAACTGCTACTTCAGTCGTGCCGCCGCCGATATCCACAATCATACTGGCGTGCGGCTCTGCAATGGGCAAATCCGCTCCCATGGCTGAAGCCATCGGCTCTTCAATCAGATAGACTTCTCTGGCTCCGGCTTGGCGGGCCGCATCGTCTACGGCCCGTCTTTCTACACCGGTAATATCAGAGGGGATACCGATAACAATCCGGGGGCGTAGTAAACTGCTGCGGCTGTGTACTTTACGGATAAAATAACGGATCATTTCCTGTGTCACTTCAAAGTCCGCAATTACACCGTTTTTCATCGGACGTACCGCCACAATGTTTGCAGGAGTGCGGCCTAACATTTGTTTGGCTTTTGCTCCCACTGCTTTTACTTCGCCGGTTTCTCTGTCTACGGCAACTACGGACGGCTCCCGCAGCACAATGCCCTTGTCCTTTACATAAATCAGACAATTGGCTGTACCCAGGTCCATACCTAAGTCCGAAGAGAATAAACCTCCCAGATAGTCCAGTACCATTTAGTCCACCAATTTAATAATGGCCACCTGCGCATTATCGCCCTGGCGTACACCAGCACGGTAAATGCGGGTAAATCCGCCCGCACGGTTTTGATAACGCGCGGCTAACACTTCAAACAATTTCTTATAAGCGTCCTTATCCTTCAAGGTGGTCTTTACGGCCAAATGATTATTTGCTTTGGCCAAGGTAATTAAACCTTCCACCACGCGGCGTACTTCTTTAGCTTTAGGCAGCGTGGTCTTAACTTCCTCATGCAAGATAATGCTGGTAGCCATATTTTTAAGCATAGCATTCTTGTGAGAGGAAGTTTTGCCGAGTTTACGGTATCCGGTATTTTTAATCATCTTTACAATCCTTTAAAGGGTCCTGCCCTAAATTTTCATACCCAAAGATAAATTCATTTCTTTGAGTCTTTCCTTAATTTCTTCCATAGACTTGGCACCGAAATTTTTAATCATCTTCAGGTCGTCTTCAGACATTTTAACAAGTTCACGTACCGTGCTGATGTTTTCGGATTTCAAGCAATTGATAGAACGGGAAGAAAGCTCAATGAATTCAATAGACTGGTTAAGCGTCTCTTCCAATTTGGAAGCAGCCGCAGCTGCACTGTTGATGCTGCCCGTTAAGGAAATGGGTTCCTCCGGCTCATCGGCTGCCGTGCTAAAAGCCACAGCACCCGGGTCCTCTCCTTCAATCGTGAATATATGCAAGGAACCAGACAACAGCACAGCGGCACGGTGTAATGCCCGGGCCGGCTCTAATGTGCCGTCGGTGGTGATTTCCAAGATTAGGCGGTCATAGTCAGTCTTCTGTCCGACACGGGCCGGCTCCACGTCATAGTGTACCTTGACAATCGGCGAAAACAAGGCATCCACCGGGATAAATCCGGCTGGCCGTTGTACCTTGGCCAAGTCTTCAGCAGGAACATATCCTTTACCGCGGGAAATTTCAATTTCCATTTCCAAACTGCCGCCCACTTCCAAGGTGGCCAGTTGTAGGTCCTTATTGATTACTTCCACGCCATCTACTTCCTCAATATTTGCGGCAGTAACAGGACCTGCTTTCGTCGCATTTAAAGTTACATATTCACGGTTCTTAGCATCCATCTTAATGCGCAATTGTTTCAAATTGAGCAAGATATTAATAACGTCTTCCCGCACATTGGGCAAGGTGCTAAATTCATGGATGGCACCTTTGATACGCACAGCCGTTACTGCCGCGCCTTCCATACCGGAAAGCAAAATACGGCGCAAGGAATTACCTACGGTGTGACCATAGCCGCTTTCGTAAGGTTCGGCGGTAAATTTACCGTAGCGGTCCGAAGCGGTTTTATCGTCCAAAACAATCTTTTTGGGAAGAACTAATTCATTAAAAGCCATTTCAGCCTCCGCGCTTATTTAGAGTAGTATTCTACGATCAGCTGCTCATTGACAGGATAGGACATTTCTGCCCGGTCCGGCCAACGCAGCAATTTGCCCGTCAACTTCTCCGCATCAAATTCCAAAAAGCTGGGACGTTGGTTGCGTTTTTCCGTTTCCAAAAGCCCTTGCTTAATCATTGCGTTTTCTGCCAAGGAAGCTTTCAGCACTACCTTGTCACCCGGTTTTACTTGGAAAGACGGAACATTTACAGCTTTACCGTTTACTGTTACCGCACCGTGCAAAACCATTTGGCGTGCTGTTTTTAATGACACAGCAAAACCCAACAGGCGCACAATGTTATCCAAACGGGTTTCTAATAAACGCAAGAAATTTTCACCGGTTTGACCTTGCAGTTTGGCTGCTTTGTCAAACATATTACGGAATGGAATTTCCGACATACCGGATTGTAAACGCGCTTTTTGTTTTTCTTGCAAGCGCACACCGTATTCAGATAATTTGGCCCGGCGTACTTTTCCGGCTCCTTTTCCGCCGCGCACTTTGGCGGAAGCCAATTTATCAATGACACAATTGGTATAGCATTTGGTTCCTTTGAGGAACAATTTGCAATCTAATTTTCTGCATTTTTTGCAGCTAGCTTCTGTATTTCTAGACATAAATCTTATACTCTCCGTGCTTTAGGGGGTCTGCATCCGTTATGCGGGATGGGGGTCACGTCTTTAATGGAAGAAACCGTCAGTCCGGCTTGTTGTACAGCACGCACAGCGGTTTCGCGTCCTTGACCCGGGCCGCATACTTTGACAGCCACTTCGCGCATTCCCAGTGCAACGGCTTTTTCAGCAGCTTTGTTGCAGGTGATTTGAGCAGCAAACGGGGTGCTCTTTTTGGTGCCCTTAAAACCATGGGAACCGGCCGTAGACCAGGCAATGGTGTTTCCTTTGTCGTCAGAAACGGTTACGATAGTATTATTAAAAGAGCAGTAAATATGCACTACGCCAAACACCGGCGCTTTGGCATTTTTCTTTTTTGCTTTTGCAGGCTTTACTTCTGCAGCAGCATCAGTTTTAATTTCTTTTTCTTCTGCCATAGTTTAAATCCTAATGTTAAAATTATTTCGCAGCAGCTTTGGAGCCCACAGTTTTGCGGCGTCCGCGGCGGGTGCGGCTGTTGGTTTTAGTGCGTTGTCCGCGCACGGGCAGATTTCTGCGGTGGCGCTGACCACGGTAAGAACCAATCTCAATAAAGCGGTGGATATTTTGCGCTACTTCACGGCGAAGTTCCCCTTCCACTTTATATTCTTTTTGTAAGATGGTGTTTAAAAGACCGGCCTGTTGTTCGGTCAAATCTTTCACACGGGTAGCGGGGTCAATTTTGCCTTCTACTTTGGCAAGCAATTCTTTTGCATTCTTCTTGCCAATGCCGTAGATGTATTCCAACGCTACATCAATTCTTTTGTTTTTCGGTAAATCAATACCTGCGACTCTAGCCATATTCTGTCAATACTCCTTAAATTAACCTTGGCGCTGTTTGTGTTTGGCGACTTCGCACACTACACGCACTACGCCGTTGCGCTTAATAATTTTGCACTTTTGGCATATTTTCTTTACACTAGCTCTGACTTTCATTTATTTCTCCCTATAAGTTATTCTGCCTTTGGTTAAGTCGTACGGGGACAATTCTAATTTCACTTTGTCTCCGGGCAAAATTCTTATATGATGAACTCTCATTTTCCCGGATATGTGTCCTAGAATAATTTTGCCGCCCGGGATTTCAATCTTAAACATCGCGTTTGGCAAGGATTCCAAGACTTTGCCTTCTACTTCTATTTTATCGCTCATACATCTCCGGTTTGGGTTAAATTTCAGAATAAACAATGTTTATTCAAAAGCAGTAAAAATTTCACTGCCGTTAGCCGTGACTGCTACCGTGTGTTCAAAATGGGCCGCGTAACTGCCGTCCCGCGTGACCACCGTCCAACCGTCACTAAGCTGCCTGACTCTCCATGTTCCCGCAGTAAGCATAGGTTCAATGGCAAGTACCATGCCCGCCTGTAAAACAGGTCCGGTGCCGGCTTTTCCGAAATTCGGAATAGACGGCTCCTCATGCATCGTACGGCCAATGCCGTGGCCGCAATAATCACGCACCACGCCCATGCCTTGTTGCTCGGCATACGTCTCCACCGCGTGTCCGATATCTCCTAAACGGATACCCGGTTTGACTAGCCCGATGGCTTTATAAAGTGACTTTTTCGTCACGTCCATTAATCGTTGGGCTTCGTCGGAAACTTTGCCGACGCCGAGGGTGATTGCGGCATCTGAACAGAAACCGTCAAGCTTGGCTCCTGTATCAATACTGATAATATCACCACTCTTTAATATTTTATCTTTTTTGGGGATTCCGTGCACGACTTCTTCGTTGACAGACGCGCAAATACTGCCCGGAAATCCGCCATAACCCAGAAAAAGCGGTATCGCTCCGAAAGAGCGTATCGTTTTTTCGGCTATGACATCCAAATCCAATGTAGACACACCCGGACGGACCGCTTGTGTCATTTTCTCAAGCACCGCCGCGGTCACTTTGCCCGCGTTTCGCATTAACTGTAATTCGTGCTCGTTTTTTACTTCAATCATAATTAAACCTTCAAAATGTGTAACAAATCGGCAAACACTTTATCCGGTGTTTGGTCGCCGTTAACTTCTACAAATCTGCCTGCGTTGCGGTAAAATTCCACTACCGGGGCCGTTTGTTTATGATACACAGACAAACGATGCGAAATACTTTGTGGGGTATCATCTTTGCGTGTAAAAACTTCGCCGCCTTGGGCTTGGCAATCTTCTAACGAAAAATTCGGCCCAATCTGTTTTGTTTCACCCGACGGCAACTTACATTGTTTGCGTGCAGACAAACGGGCAATCACCACTTTTTCCGGCAAGGAAATAAGAATTACTTTGCCGGGCTTACGGCCCATTTCAGCAAGCATATTATCCAACATTTGCGCTTGCTGTACGGTACGCGGAAATCCGTCAAAAATAATATCACCTTGCGCACCCGCGACTACTTTTTTCAAAATGGATAACATCATCTCATCGGAAATCAAATCACCGCGGTTAATCACAGCGGAAATTTCTTTTCCCAGTTCGCTACCGCTGGCCATTTCTTTACGGAGCACATCGCCCGTAGAAATATGCGTGCAGTGCAATTCTTTTTCTAGTCGCTCCGCCTGCGTTCCTTTTCCGGCACCCGGAGCACCCATGAGTATAATGTCCATTTTATTCTCTTTAGACGCTTTTGCGTTTAGACTCTATAGCGAGCCTAAACGCAAAAGTTAAAACTATCTTGCCGGATTATTGTCCGACATTGAACCATCTGCCCTTAATTCTTTTTGTTCCTTTCAATAAGGGTTCGTAATTACGCGCTAACAAGTGCGCTTGAATTTGGCTGACCGTATCTAATGCTACACCGACCACAATCAGTAGTGCCGTACCGCCGAAGTAAAAATCTACGTTAAATTCTGCGCGGAAGAAATCCGGCAACACGGAGATTAAACAAACGGCAATCGCACCACAGAACGTCAGACGGTTCATCACCCATTCAATATAATTTTTGGTCGGCTCACCCGGACGAATACCCGGAATAAAACCGCCCCATTTTTTCATATTGTCGGCCAAGTCCGCCGGGTTAATGGTCATGGAGTTGTAGAAATAGCAAAAGAAGATAATCAACGCAGAGAACAACACCATATACCACACGCTGTTATGGCTCATAAATTCCATCAAGCGTTGCGCCCAAGGAGCTTCCCGGTTAAAGCTGGCAATCGTCAGCGGCAAGGAAATCACAGACGAGGCAAAGATGACAGCGATCACACCGCTCTGGTCAATCTTGAGCGGTAAATAGCTGGTCTGCCCGCCGTACATTTTATTGCCGACTTGGCGTTTGGCATATTGCACCGGGATTTGGCGCTGGGCTGTTTCCAACCATACCACCAACCCCGTGATAATAATCGCCGCAGCGAAAATCACCAAAGCCATAAAGAAATCCATTTCATCGGCTTTGACACGGTTGACTACTTCCATAATGGCACTGGGCAAGCGGTCCACGATACCGGCAAAGATGATGAGCGAAATACCATTGCCCACGCCTTTTTCGGTAATTTGTTCGCCGAGCCACATGACAAACATCGTGCCCGTACAGAGTGTTAGCACCGTCGTCAAAAAGAAGAAGAAAGACGGATTGACTACTGCCGCCACACCGCCTGCACCCTCTACTTTAGTAATAGCAAACGTCATCATAGCCCCTTGCAAAGCGGCCAAGAATAACGTGAATATGCGGGTGATTTGGTTTTCTTTGCGGCGTCCGGCTTCGCCTTCTTTATGCATACGGTCTAACGCCGGGAAAATATGCGCACCGCGTACCAAGCTGATGATGATGGACGCGTTAATGTAAGGCATAATGCCCAGAGCTAAAATGGAGAATTTCCCCAACGCACCGCCGGAGAAAATATTCATAAAGCCCAAAATACCGTTTTCATGCGCGGCAAACAATTGGCGCAGAACATCGGTATTGATCCCCGGTATGGGGATGGCTGCCGCAATGCGGAATACAGCCAACGCCCCGAGCAAGAAAAGCAGTCTTTTCTTGAGCTCGGGAGCGTTAAAAATATTCGCGACCGGATTGTTTTCCATTATTTAGTCTTCTTTTCAATCACAGTTACGTTTCCGCCGGCTTTTTCAATAGCGGCTTTGGCCGTTTTGGAAAAACCATGCGCAGAAACTTTCAGAGCTTTGGACAGTTCGCCCATGCCCAGGATTTTGACGCTGGTAACATCATGAATAGCACCGGCTTTCTTCAAAGCTTCCGGTGTTACTTCCGCACCGGCTTTAAAGAATTTATCCAAAGTGCCTACATTGACGTAGTCAAAGCGACGTGCAAAGTCTTTGTTAGAGAAACCGCTTTTCGGGGTTTGGCGCACAAGCGGCATTTGACCGCCGGCTTTACTTTCTTTGCGGGTATTACCGGAACGGGAGGTTTGACCTTTCATTCCTTTTCCGCAATAGTTACCAAGACCCGACGCAGCACCTAGACCCAAGCGTTTGCGGGGTTTGCGGGCTCCGTGTTTGGGGAAAAGTTTGTTTAAGCTTACCATAGTTCTCTCTCCTCTACACTAGTTGGCCGCTACTTCCGCCGCGGGTTTTTCTTCCGCTTTGGGGGTTTCTTCGGCTTTGACTTTACCACGAATAACATTGACGGTTTCTTTGTTTTTTAACATTTTCAATGCTTCTAACGTGGCATAGACCAAGTTGCACGGGTTATTGCTACCCAAGCTTCTGGCCAAAACGTCTTTAATCCCGGCGGCTTCGAATACGAGGCGCACTCCGGCGCCGGCGATTACACCGGTACCCGGGGCAGCGGGCTTCATCCACACGGAAGCGGCACCGAATTTACCGATGACTTCATGCGGAATGGTATCACCCACTACGGGGAACGTAATCATATTTTTGCGGGCATGGATTTCGGCCTTGCCGATTGCCAGCTGTACTTGATTGGCTTTACCGATGGCGACACCCACTTTACCGTTTCCGTCCCCGACTACCACTAAGGCGCGGAAACCGAAACGCTTACCGCCTTTTACCACTTTGGCCGTGCGGGCCACGTGAATAACGGTGGTTTTACCTTCGGACGCGGGTTTCACCTTTTGAAACTCGGCTTTTTTGCCTTTCGCTTCTTTTTTTAGTTCATTGGTCATTAAATTCACCTTACTTAGAATTTCAGTCCTGCTGCACGCGCGGCATCGGCCAAGGCTTTAATTCTGCCATGATACACACGACCACCGCGGTCAAACATTACTTCGGTAATGCCTTTTTCCAAAGCTTTTTTGGCAATTACTTCACCCAAAGCTTTGGCAGCGTCTATGCTTTTACCGGACGTTTCAAACTTTCCGGCAAGTTCTTTAGACAACGTGGTCGCAGACACTAAGGTGCTGTGCGTATTGTCGTCAATAATTTGGGCATAGATATATTTTAAGCTTCTGTAAACAGACAAGCGCGGGCGGTGAGCTCCGGCGGCCGCCAACAAATGTTTGCGGCTTCTGTCTTTTCTAAACTGATATCTTTCTTGTTTAGTAGCCATAATTATTTGCCTCCTGCCGCAGTCTTACCGGCTTTGCGGGCAATATGTTCGCCTTGGTACTTAATACCGCTGCCTTTGTACGGCTCGGGCGGGCGGATGCGGCGGATTTTGGCGGCAAAATCGCCTACGGCAAATTTATTGCTGCCTTTGATTTCAAGCAAGTTGCTCTTGGGGTCAGCCGCAACAGTTAATCCTTCCGGCACTTCCATAATGACCGGGTGGGAAAAACCAAGCTCCAAGGTCAGCTTTTTGCCGGCCACGGAAGCACGGTAACCAAGTCCGTTGATTTCCAAGTTTTTGCTAAAACCGTTGGTTACCCCTTCAATGATGTTAAACACATTGGCGCGGGTAGTACCGTGAATAGCGTTTAATTCTTTGGCGCGTTTTTCGTCAATAGACAAGGTCAAAGTACCATTATCTAATTTGATAGTGATATCCGACGGAACGGTGTAGGATAAAGTCCCCAATTTACCGTTTGCGGTAATGACTTGGCCTTTGACGTCCACTTTGGTACCGGCGGGAACGTTGATTACTTTTTTACCAATTCTGCTCATATTCCCTCCTACCAAACTTGGCACAAGAGTTCGCCACCAATTTTGTCGGCTTTGGCTTGTGCATCTGTCATGATACCTTTGGACGTAGATAAAATCGTAATACCAAAAGAACCGCGGACTTTGGGGATATTGTTGTACGCACTGTACACCCGTTGGCCCGGTTTAGAAATGCGGCGTAAACCTTGAATGACACTTTCGTTTTCCGGCGTATATTTCAAGAATACGCGGACCACGCCACCTTTGGTTTCGTTATGCACAGCTTTGAAGTTAGCAATATAGCCTTCTTCCTTCAAGATGCGCGCAATTTCCGTTTTGATTTTAGAAAAAGGGATATCCACTTTTTCTTTTTTCTTCATATTTGCGTTTCTGATTCTGGTCAAGAAATCTGCAATTGGATCCATATATTCAGGCGGCTCTCCAAATTACTTTCCTTGCGGAGTTAACCCGGAAGTGCTGCCTCCTCCTGTGTTTACCAGCTAGATTTTTTCAGACCCGGGATTAAACCCTGGTGTGCCATTTTTCTTAGGCAGATACGGCAAAGACCGAAATCGCGGTAATATCCGCGCGCACGTCCGCAGATCTGGCATCTGTTATGATAGCGAACTGCGAACTTTTGGTCTTTGGCCATTTTTGCAACCCATGCTTTGGTAGCCATAAATTCCTAACTCCTTATTTGGCCGACTTTTTAAACGGCATACCCATGTATTGCATGAGCAACGTGCCGTCTTTGTCGTTCTTGGCGCTGGTAACAAACGTAATGTTCATACCATAGGCTTTGGGCGATTTTTCCACGTCAATTTCAGGGAAAATATAATGTTCTTTAATGCCCAAGTTCAAATTGCCACGACCGTCAAAAGACGGGTTGAAGCCCTGAAAGTCGCGAATGCGCGGGCAGGCAATATTGATAAAGCGTTCCATAAATTCAAACATACGCGCGCCACGCAATGTGACACGTACGCCGATAGGCATACCTTCACGTAGTTTGAAGTTAGAGATAGATTTTTTAGCGCGGCGTACTTGGCTGGCTTGACCGGCAATAGCGGTTAAATCATCCTTAGCAATATCTAACGCTTTGATATCTTCTCTGGCTTCTTTCACGCCGATATTGATAACAATCTTCTCTAATTTAGGCGCGGCCATCGGGCTTTTGACACCCATTTCTTTCAGCAGGGCCGGCAGTACTTTCTCTTTATAGAGTTTCTGCAGGGTCGGCTGATATTCGGACGCGGTCTTGGTTGTTTTTTTCGTTTCTTTGGTCATGTTATTTACCTAGATTAAATAAGCGTCTCGTTGCATTTGCGGCAAACGCGCACTTTATCGCCATTGTCCAAAATTTTAATTTTGGGGGTCATGGCTTTTTTGCATTTGCTGCAAACGACGGCGACATTGGAAGCGTCTAACGGAGCTTCCATTTTCTGAATGCCGCCCTGTTTGTTTTGAGAAGGTTTCACGTGTTTGGAAATCATATTCACGCCAACGACCGTCACGGTATTTTTGGACGGATTGACGGATTTCACTTCACCTTTCTTACCTTTATCTTTGCCCGCAATAACGAGCACGGTGTCTTTTTTCTTGATCTGCATATTAGACTACCTCCGGGGCGAGCGAAATGATTTTTAGGAAGTTCTTTTCGCGAAGTTCTCTCGCAATCGGCCCGAACACACGTGTACCTTTAGGTTCGCCATTATCGTTAATGATGCAAACAGCGTTGTCATCAAAGCGAATATAGGAACCGTCTTTGCGTCTTTTTTCACGGGCTACGCGCACGACTACTGCACGTACCACGTCGCCTTTCTTAATGGCGGAAGTAGGGATCGCATCCCGAACGGAGCACATCACGACATCTCCCAGAGTTGCGATATCCCGGTGGTGACCACCGCGCACCTTAAAGCATTGCACTTTGCGGGCGCCGGAATTGTCAGCCACGTTGACGATGCTTCTAATTTGAATCATACATTAACTCCGTATTTGACTAACAACTAGGCCTGGGCTTTTTCCACAATTTTGGAAATGCGCCATTTGGTCGTTTTAGAGAGCGGGCGGCAGCTCATAATTTCTACTTTGTCGCCTACTTTGGTTTCATTGCCTTCATCGTGGGCATGATACTTTGTAGCTCTCTTTAAGGTTTTGCTGTATAGACCGTGACGAACCAAGCGTTCCACTTTTACGACGCGGGTCTTGTCCATCTTGTCCGATACTACTTCACCTGTCAGTACCTTTCTCAGGCCGCGGGTTTCTTTATTTTCCATATCCTAGACCTCTTATTTTTGCTCTTGTTTCTGATTGATCAGCGTTTGCAACAGAGCAATTTCGCGTCTGACCGCCCGGATTTCTAACGGATTAGAAAGCGGGGTGGTGCTGTGTTTGAAAAGAAGATTAAATTTCTTTTCTTGCGCCTTGGCCAAAGCGTCTTTCAGTTCGGCCACGGATTTATTTTTCAAAGCTTCTTTTTCTTTGGTTTTCATACTATCTTCTCGCTACCAGTTTGGTCTTAATCGGGAGCTTGTCAGAAGCCAAGCGCATCGCTTTCTGTGTATCTTCCAGCGTAGCACCTTCCAGTTCAAACAAGATAGTCCCCGGCTTGACGACGGCCACCCAGTGGTCCGGCGCACCTTTACCTTTACCCATACGGGTTTCCGCGGGGTGTTTGGTAATAGCTTTATCGGGGAACACACGAATCCAAAGTTTACCTTTCTTTTTGATAAACCGGGACAAAGTGATACGGGCCGCTTCAATTTGACGCGCGGTAATCCATTTCGGTTCCAAGGCTTTCAAACCATATTCGCCGAACACCACTGTAGCTCCGCGGGTAGCGTTGCCTTTAATGCGCGGCGCGCTATGCGGTTTGCGATATTTTACTCTTTTAGGCATCAACATAAGTAAATTCCTCTACTTCGTTTCCGGTATAGCTACTTCTTCTACACCGGAATCGGTCATCCCTTCCATCATTTCACGATGCTGTTTTTTCAGTTCGTTCATGATTTCTTTGGGAGATTTGGCAAAATGTGTCCGTTTGAAAATCCAGACTTTGATGCCGATTTTGCCGCTGACGGTTTGTGCTTCGGTAAAACCATAGTCAATATCGGCGCACAAAGTGTGTAAAGGCACGCGGCCTTCACGTTTCCACTCCGTGCGGGCGATTTCCGCACCGCCTAAACGGCCGGAGACCATAATTTTAATACCGAGCGCTTTACCTTGCAAAGCCTTTTCAATGGCTTTCTTCATAGCGGCACCGTAGTGGGCGCGTTTTTCAAGTTGCTGGGCAATGTTTTGAGCTACCAGTTGCGCATCTGTTTCCGGATTTTTGATTTCAATCACGTTGACAAATGTTTTGCTGCCGGTTAAGGCCTCAATTTCTTTGCGCAGGGCTTCAATATCGGCGCCTTTTTTGCCAATGACCACGCCGGGGCGGGCGGTATGAATGTTCAGGCGCAAGAAAGCACCGGCCCGTTCAATACCGACATAGCTGACGGCTGCCATTTTAAATTTGTCTTCCACGATCTTGCGGATTTGGAAATCTTCCATAATCAGCGCAGGCATATTCTTCGGGGCGAACCAGCGGGAACGCCAATCCTGAATATACCCCAAGCGAATAGACCGCGGGTGAATCTTATGTCCCATAGTTTAGCGACCTCCCTTTTTCTCGTCGGAAACAATGACCGTCAAGTGGCACATACTCTTTTTGTAGGGCATGGCGCGGCCTTGCGGGCCCGGTTGAATCCGTTTCAAGTGGCCGCTGGGGCCCAAGTTTGCAAACGCTTCTTTAATGAAGATTTTGCTGAAGTCCAGTTTCTTACCGGCTTTGACTTCTAAATTCGCAGCAGCGCTGTGAATGGTTTTGGCCACTAAATCAGCGGTACGTTTGGCAATAAACGGAAGTACGTCTTCCGCCGCCTTGACGTTTTTACCGCGGATTTGGTCCAACACCAAGTTCACCTTGCGGCTACCGTAGCGTTGAAATTTAGCTTTTGCACAAGCTTCCATAAATCCTCAACTCCTATTTCAAGGCGGTGGAATCCTTCGTCATACCACCGTGACCTTTGAACAACCGGGTGAACGAAAATTCACCGAGTTTATAACCTACCATACGTTCGGAGATATAGATGGGCAGGAATTTCCGGCCGTTGTGTACCAAAAATGTATGGCCCACAAATTCCGGGGTAATCGTGCAAGCTCTCGCCCACGTTTTGATAGGTTTCTTTTCGTTGGAGGCGTTCATTTTTTGAACCTTTTCCAACAGGTTTAAATCCACATAAGGACCTTTTTTAGTTGATCTTCCCATAGTTATTTAACCTTGTTTTTGCGTCTGTCGCTGACGATCATCCAACCCCACACTTTCTTGGTGGAGCGGGTCTTTAAGCCGCGGGCCGGTTGGTTCCACGGAGAGCGCGGGATGTTGCCACCCTTACCATGACCGCGGCCACCACCCATCGGGTGATCTACTGCGTTCATTGCGCTACCGCGTACCGTCGGTTTGACACCGATATGGCGTTTGCGGCCGGCATTACCGAAGACCACGTTGGCGTGGTCCACATTGCCCACCTGACCGATAGTAGCGCAGCAAGCGCTGGGTACCAGGCGGATTTCGCCAGACGGCATTTTGATGTGGGCATAGTCCGATTCTTTGGCCATTAATTGACCTTGAGAACCGGCACTGCGCGCTAACTGCGCGCCTTTGCCGACTTTGAGTTCAATAGCGTGGATAAAAGTACCTTCCGGAATGTTTTTGAGTGCAAGGCAGTTACCCACTTTAATATCGGCTTGCGGACCGCTCATCAGTACGTCACCTACTTTGACACCGATGGGGTGCAAGATGTAGCGTTTATCGCCGTCGGCATATTTTAAAAGACAAATACGCGCACTGCGGTTCGGGTCGTATTCAATAGAAACGACTGTGGCCGGCACGCCGTATTTTTCTCTCTTAAAATCAATTTGTCTGTATGCGCGTTTATGACCGCCACCAATGTGACGCACCATAATCATACCGGTATTGTTACGTCCGCCGGTTTTGCGCAGACCTTTTGTGAGTCTCTTCTCCGGAGTAGATTTGGTGATGTCGGAAAAATCCGATACCGTAATCGTTCTGCGGGAAGGAGTATAAGGTCTAAATGATTTAATAGGCATAGTTAGTAGTTCTCCTTATTCTACTTTGCCGTGGCTTCTACCACGTCAATTTTATCGCCTTCTTTCAATGTTACAAAGGCCTTTTTGTAATCCGGTCTTTTGCCTTCAAACCGGCCCATGCGGTGCATTTTGCCGCGCACGGAAATGGTGTTAATCTTTACCACCGTAACATTGAAGATTTTTTCTACCGCTGTTTTAATTTCGCCTTTGGAAGCGTCTTTGGCCACTACAAAACCGTAGCGGTTATTGCTGTCGCGTTCCACTAAACTCTTTTCAGTCAAGAGCGGCTTTTTCAAAATGCTGTAGGTTCTCATATTATTTGGCCTCCTTCACAAACGTTTTAGCCAAGGTGTCCACCGCATCTTTGGTCAAAATGACCTTGCTGCTGTTGAGCACGGCATAAGCGTTGGTGTCTTTCGGCGCCAATTGTGTCAGGCCCGCGATATTGCGGCTGGCTAAACGGGTCGTGTTGTCTAAATCGGCAAGCACGAGCGGTTTGCGGCCGGCAGCCAATACGTTTAACATATCGGCAAACGCTTTGGTTTTGGCTTCTTTGAAGGTTAAATTGTTGAGGACAACAATGTTGCCTTCGGCAAATTTAGCAGACAAAGATTGAGCCACCGCAGCGCGGCGTTTGGCGACGGGAAGGTCTTGACGGAAAGAGTGCGGGGTCGGCCCGAAAGCCACACCGCCGTGGCGGAATTGCGGGGCACGCAAGCTGCCCTGACGGGCGCGGCCGGTGCCTTTCTGTTTCCACGGTTTCTTACCGGTACCAGACACTTCAGAGCGGGTTTTCACATCCGCTGTACCGCTTCTTTGGTTAGCCAAGAAAGCGGTGATGACTTCGTGAAGGAAGGTCGGGTTCGCTTTCACACCGAACAAGCTGTCCGGCAAATTAATAGAACCCTGTTCTTTACCTTTAATATCTAAAACTTTCGTTTCCATGGTCAAAGTCCTTACTTCTTGTTAGCAGCCTTAGAAGCAGAGATTTTCTGCACAATCGGGGCTACTACATGTTTTCTATTCTTGGAAGTTTCTAAGACGGACACGATGCTGCCTTTGGCACCCGGTACGGAGCCTTTTAAGAACAACAAGTTGTTTTCATTGTCCACTTTGATAACTTCAATTTTGGCGACGGTGTGGGTGGTGGTACCATAGTGACCAGCCATGCGTTGGCCGGAAAGTACTTTACCCAAAGAGCGGCGGGAGGCTAAACCGCCTGGTGCACGCGCTCTGTCAGATTGACCGTGCGTAGCGGGTTGACCGGCAAAGCCGTGGCGTTTCATACCGCCGGCAAAACCGTGTCCTTTAATGCTACCCTGCACGTCAACATAATCGCCGGGTTTAAAAATTTTCTCGAGTGAAATGACTTGACCGATTTCAAAACCGTTTACGTCAGCCACGCGGTGTTCTTTGAGGTGGCGGACCGGAGTCGTGTTGGCTTTTTTGAAATAGCCGAGTTCGGGCTTATTTAATTTGCTTTCTTTCACTTCGCCAAAACCAATGCAGACAGCGTTGTAGCCGTCTTTTTCTTGGGTTCTGACACGCACAACCTTGCAGGGGCCTGCTTTTACTACAGACACACCATGCAGATTGCCTTTTTCATCAAAGAGCTGGGTCATGCCCACTTTTTCGCCGATTACAAAACGTAACGTAGCCGGAGCTTCTTTGACAGTTTCTGCTTTGGCCGCTTCAGCAACAGGCGTTGCCTCTTGGGCACCAGCAGCATTTTTGTTTTCTTCTGCCATACTTATTTAGTTTCCTTTATTAGTTACTTTTAATAGCCACATCTACACCGGCGGGCAAATCAAGTTTCATGAGTTCGTCCACGGTTTTAGAGGTGGGGCTTTTTAGATCAATCAGCCGTTTGTGAATGCGCATTTCAAACTGCTCACGGGATTTCTTGTCGGTATGCGGAGAGCGAAGTACAGTATACTTCTTAATGCGTACCGGAAGAAGAACCGGGCCGGCGACAATAGCGCCAGTTTTTTGCGCGGTTTCCACGATGCGGGCAACACTTGTGTCGAGCATACGGTGGTCATAAGAGCGCAGTTTAATGCGGATTCTTTCTTGGCTGAGCACTTTTGCTTTCTTTTCAGTTTTTTCTGCCATTTTAGTTTCCTTAAGATTACTTTTTTCTAAAAAATTTATCGGCAGAAAATCCCACACTGCGCTCGTCATTCTCTGACGGGCCAGTCTAGGAATTTTTGCCTTTATCCTACTCTTGTACTTTTACATTGTACAAAATTAAGGGGCTATTTGGCTATGTTTTTTAATGCGTTCACCAGTGCATATAAAACACAGCTTAAATTCGCTTAGTTATATTGTATAATAATTGAGGTTTATTGTAAAGATTTTTATTTTAATAAGGGAAACTTTTTATGCAAAACGATTACGGACTTACCATTGTAAAGGATTATCCCATTAAAGGGGTCAACTTTATTGATATTAACGGGCTGCTGGCTACGCCTAAGTATTTTACGGCGGTTATTGAAAAATTTTGCGAAACAGTACAAAACACGCTGCCCGCGGACGTACTGGCTAAATCCGCTATCATTACACCAGAATCACGCGGATTTATTTTCGGTGCACCCGTGGCGGCCAAACTGGGGCTGCCGCTACTTCTCATCCGCAAAAACGGCAAAATCCCCAATCATCCGTACATTTTCCGCATTACCAACGAGTACTCCACCTATGATATGGAAATGGACAGCGATTTATTAGCCGCGCACGACCATTTTATTTATGTGGATGATATTTTGGCGACCGGACAGACATTGGGCTCGGTGCGCAAAGCTGTCGGCAAAAAGGGTAAAGAAGTGGTGCTGGCCGTGCATTTAACTGCGGTGGCGGACCTCAAAGCCTTGCGCGACGGCAATGCCGACTTAAAAGGCCTGCCCACTAAGGAAATTATTTAATTTTACCTAGCAACACAAAACCCCCGTGCAAACACGCGGGGATTTTTCTGTTTTCTTTTTCCTAAAAAATTTGCTATAGTAATTGAGTAGTAAAGTAGTTTACAATTTGATCTGTTTTTGGAACCGTATGTAGAATACGGATAGCTGTAGGGAATCCTACGGCATAAGCACACTCCAAAAACAGCCGTTTCAGGCACTACACGTCCGAGCTGATCCCTCGGAAGTGTGGTGCCGAGTGTTTGCTATCATCAGCAGATGATAGCAAACTACGGCTGTTGTATCTTGGGTTAGTGTGCTTAGCTCAAGTACAACAGCCGTTTTTGTTGTCCTTGCGCTCGGCAAAATAAAGGATAAAAAACATGAAAAACAAATGGTTAGTAAGTGTAATGATGTTGGCGTTGTTGTCAGTGGCTTCCTCCGCGCAAGACTACGCTATTCACCAAGGAGATAAAATTATTTCCGCGCAGTTAGGTGTGGCAATCCCTACTTCTGAAATTGGCGAAGCGAAAGGTGTAGACTTTGACCAAAAATATGGAAAAGTAGGAATTAGCGGTGGTGTACAGGGACTATTTGCCCTGACAGATTATTTGTCTTTAGGACTGGAATTTAATGCGGTAAATTTTGGCTCAAAAGATGTAACAGGCGAAGCTCATCGGTATAAGTACAAAGTAGAAGATCTGAAAGTACGCCAAGAACAATACATGATTGCCAGTCGCGTGTATATCAATCCGGCCGAACGAATGAGAATATATATTCCCCTAGGGATTGGGTTGGCACATACTAATGCAAGAATAAGAAGTATAAGAAAAGGAGCTTCCGATAATTCTTTTGCCTTTTATGCTGGGTTAGGCATAGAAGGAAGCATAAACGAAAATGTTGTGTTAGGAGTGGAAGGGCGATTTAATCATTCAAAATTTAACGAAGATGGTTTTAAAGCCGACATCCAGTACGTCAATATTTTAGCCCGTATCGGATATAAATTCTAGTTGTTTCTTCAGAGTAGGACCTCCATACCTACAATGCCAAACCCCCACTCTTAGGAGCGGGGGTTTATTTTCTGTTTCGCACGCGCAAAGCCATGTGCGTTAGCTATTCTGATTTTTCAACTTTTTCCGCCGCTCGTCATCCCGCAGGGTTTCTATGCGGGATATAGCGGAGGAAAAGCAAGATTTTCTTTATGCTAAAATATGCGTATGGGATACGTCTACATTCTGACCACAAAAAATAACAAATGCTATATATCGGAGTAACCAATAATTTATTGCGACGTATATATGAACACAAACAAGGCATGGTGGAAGGTTTTACAAAAAGATTTCATATCAATAAATTGGTCTACTATGAACCATATTACTCCATTCAAGATGCTATACAACGAGAAAAAGTGTTGAAAGAATGGAATCGTGCGTGGAAAAATCATTTGATCCATTCTTTTAACCCGTCCTGGTGTGATCTTTATGAAGCGATCGCCTCCTCTTTGATGTAAAAACTCCTTTTATCTACATCCCGCATAGAAACCCTGCGGGATGACGAGATAAAAGGATTACCCAAAAATGGAAAAGGTTATGCTGTTGCCGTGACGCGCAACGCAAGGCCAATCGCGTCAGCTATTCTGATTTTTTAAATTTCTAATTAATTTGCGGGATATAGTTGGCCGCATAGGCGTGGCAGCGCCACGTCAAGGCCAAGAGACCGCAAAGTAATAGAAATTTGGAAAATTGTTGAGCAGAAAGCAACGAAACCCAACACTTTACGTGTTGGGTTTCGTGCGTAAATCGCAACAACCGAAGAAGCTGTTATTAAGCAGCTTTAGCGGCGGTTCTCTTTTCAATGATCGCCTTGGCCACATTGCCCGGTACTTCAGCATAGTGGCTGGGTTCCATCGTGAAAGAGGCACGTCCTTGAGACAAGGAGCGTACATTGGTGGCATAACCGAACATTTCGGCCAGCGGCACTTCTGCCTTTACGTAGCGTACGTTTCCGCGTACACCCATTTCACCAATTTGACCGCGGCGAGAGCTCAGGTCTCCAATAATATCCCCTAAGTTGGCTTCCGGAGCGACCACTTCTACTTTCATGATCGGTTCCAAGATAATCGGGTTGGCTTTTTTGGCACCGTCTTTCAGAGCCATAGAAGCCGCGATTTTAAAGGCCATTTCAGAGGAGTCTACTTCGTGGAAGGACCCGTCGTACACCGCTACTTTAATATCCACTAACGGGTAACCCGCAATTGCGCCGGAATCCAACGCTTCGCGGCAACCTTTTTCAATAGCCGGGATATATTCTTTCGGAATGCGGCCTTGGGTAATTTCGTTGACGAATTCAAACCCTTTGCCTTTTTCCTGCGGTTCCAGTCTCAACAGTACGTGACCATATTGACCACGTCCACCGGACTGACGTACGAACTTGGTTTCCTGTTGTACAGTTTTGGTAATCGTTTCGCGATAGGCCACTTGCGGGGCACCCACGTTGGCTTGCACGTTGAACTCGCGTTTCATGCGGTCCACAATGATGTCCAAGTGAAGTTCACCCATACCGGAAATAACGGTTTGACCCGTTTCTTCGTCGGTGCGTACGCGGAAGGTTTGGTCTTCTTCAGCCAAGCGTCCTAACGCAATACCCATCTTTTCTTCGTCTTCTTTAGATTTCGGTTCCACGGCTACAGAGATAACCGGTTCCGGGAAGGTGATGCTTTCCAAAATAATCGGAGCATCCGGAGAGCAGATGGTTTGACCCACTTGCGAATTTTTAATAGCTACGGTCGCGGCAATTTCACCGGCACCGAGCTCTTTTACTTCTTCGCGTTTGTCGGCCATCATACGCATCATACGGCCTACACGTTCGGTAGCGCGTTTGGCGGGGAACAAAATGGTGTCCCCTGCTTTAAGCACACCGGAATAAATGCGGAAATAGCTGAGTTTACCGACGAAAGGATCGGTCTGCACTTTGAAGATGAGTCCGCAGAACGGTTCTTTGTTAGAAGCTTTGCGGGTGGTTTCTTCGCCATTATCCGGGTTGGTTCCTTTTACAGGCGGGATATCTTCAGGAGAGGGAAGATAGAGGTTCACGCAGTCCAGCAAGGGCTGCACGCCTTTGTTTTTATAAGAAGAACCACACACCACCGGGAAGAATTTACCCGTTAATGTGCCGGCACGAATGGCTTTATTGATTTCATCTTCAGTAAAGTCGGTTTCGCCGTTCAAATAGCGTTCCATGATTTTTTCGTCGAAATCGGCGAGTTTTTCAATCATTTCGGTACGATATTTTTCAGCGGTTTCTTTCAGATCGGCCGGAATATCTACATAGTTAAAAGTAGCTCCGTTATGATCGCCGTCCCAAATAATACCTTTCATCTTAACCAAATCTACCACACCGACGAATTTATCTTCGGCGCCAATGGGGATTTGGATCGGGCAGGCATTACCGCCCAATTTTTCTTTAATGGAGTTAGCAGAGCGGAAGAAATCGGCACCCGTGCGGTCCATTTTATTGATGTAAGCAATACGCGGTACATGGTATTTATCAGACTGACGCCATACGGTTTCAGACTGCGGTTCTACACCCTGCACGCCGTCGAAACAGCAGATGGCACCGTCCAGTACACGCAAAGAACGTTCTACTTCGGCGGTAAAGTCCACGTGTCCCGGAGTGTCAATGATGTTGAGCTGGCAATCTTTCCACACACAGTAAATAGCGGCAGAGGTAATCGTAATACCTCTTTCGCGTTCCTGTTCCATCCAGTCGGTTACAGACGCACCGTCGTGCGTTTCACCGATTTTGTGTACTTTGCCCGTGTAGTACAAAATACGTTCGGAAGTGGTGGTTTTACCCGCGTCAATGTGAGCGATAATACCAATGTTACGAATTTTGTTTAAAGGATAGGTTTTAAACTCAGCCATATCTCAGTCCTAGCTTACCATTTGAAATGGGCAAAAGCGCGGTTGGCTTCGGCCATTTTGTGTACGTCTTCACGTTTCTTAAAAGCCGTACCTTCTTTTTTAGAGCCCAAGATAATTTCTTCGGCGAGTTTTTCCGCCATCGGGCGGCCTTTGCGGCTTTGAGCAGCGCCGATTAACCAGCGCATCGCCAAAGACGTGCTGCGAAGCGGTTTTACTTCGGTCGGCACTTGGTAGGTGGCACCGCCCACGCGGCGGGCTTTTACTTCCACCAAGGGGCGCACGTTTTCAATGCATTTATTGAAAACAGCCACACCGTCTTCTTTAGTTTTTTCGGCGATAATGTTGAGCGTATCGTTCAAGATGCGTTCAGCAGTTGCTTTTTTTCCTTCAAAATTGAGTTTGTTGACAAAGCGCGCCACTAATACGGAATTGTGTTTGAAATCCGGAGCCGGCTGCGGTCTTCTGTCACGGGGTCTTAAACCTTTTCTAGGCATATCTTAATTCTCCTCTTATTTTCCAGCTTTCGGTCTCTTTACACCATATAAAGAACGACCTTGTTTTCTGTTTTCTACTCCGGATGCATCCAAGGCACCGCGGATAATGTGGTAACGCACACCCGGCAAGTCTTTCACACGGCCACCGCGCACGAGCACGATGGAGTGTTCTTGCAGGTTGTGTCCCACACCTGGAATATAAGCGGTTACTTCTACTTTAGAAGTCAATTTTACACGGGCCACCTTACGTAAAGCAGAGTTCGGCTTTTTCGGGGTGGTGGTATAAACACGGGTACACACACCGCGGCGCTGCGGGCAAGCCTGCAAGGCCGGGGATTTGGTGCGGTTATTTTCTTTCGCACGCCCGTATTTCACTAATTGATTTACTGTCGGCATTACTTGTTCTCTCCTGTTTCTTTCTGTTCTTTGCGTTTTTGTTCAAATTCGCGGGTAATCTGGCGGGCGGAAATACCTGTACCGGCCGGGATCAGATGTCCTACGATTACGTTTTCTTTCAGACCTTGTAAATTATCTACTTGGCCTGTAATAGCGGCGTCTGTCAAGACTTTCGTCGTTTCTTGGAAGCTGGCCGCTGAGATAAATGATTCAGATGCTAACGAAGCCTTACTAATACCTAAGAGGATAATTTCAGCTTCAGCTAAGCGCTTGCCGGCTTGTTTCATTTTGGCGTTTTCACGCAACCAGCTGGCGCGGCTGATGATTTCTCCTTTTAGGAAGTGGGTATCGCCCGCATCCAGAATTTTCACGTTCCCTAACATCTGCCGTACAATCACCTCAATATGTCGGTCGTTGATGGTTACGCCCTGCAGTCTGTACACTTCCTGGATGGCGTTTAACAGGAACTCTTGCGCTTCTTTTTCACCTTTGACTCTGAGCACGTCGTGCGGGTCAATGGCTCCGTCGGTCAGCGCTTCTCCGACGCCTACATGGTCGCCTTCATACACGACCAAGTGTTTTCCTTGCGGAATGCTATAGGATTTTTCCTGATTCGTTTCCGCATTGCGAACTACTACTTCAATCAAACCTTTCGGCGAAGTTTCCAGGCTCACAACCCCTTCAAATTCAGAGATAATGGCCGGGTTTTTGGGGCGACGCGCCTCAAACAACTCCGCGATACGGGGTAAACCCCCCGTAATATCTTTGGTACCGCCGGCTTCACGGCCGATCTTGGCCAGTACGTCTCCAGCTTGTACTTCTTCGCCGTTTTCTACCATCAAAATCGTATCAATCGGTAGTGGCAAACTGGTTTTGCCGTTTTTGCTTTCAATGGTAATACGCGGGTTTTTCTTACCCATGCGGCTGGCAATAATTTTACGTTCAATTACACCCGTTACTTTGTTGCGCTCTTCCTGCAAGGTGATACCTTCTGTTACATCAGTCAGTTTCACCACCCCTTTGGCTTCTGCCAAGACGGGAATAGAGTGCGGGTCCCATTCGGCCAGCAAATCACCCTTGCTTACAGTAGCTTTATCGCTGGTATAAACGGTAGCACCGTATTGAATCTTGTATTCTTTTATTGTACCATTTCCGGCCTCTACAAAGATAGACCCGTTGCGAGACAAACAAATCTTATTGTCGTACACATTGGTAATCACTTTCATATCTTTGAAAGTTACTTTACCGGAAATCTCCGCTACAGCCTGAGAGCGAGACAACACGCGGGAAGCCGTACCACCGATGTGGAACGTACGCAAGGTCAGCTGCGTACCCGGCTCGCCAATGGACTGGGCTGCGATAATACCTACCGCATCGCCCGGGTTGCTCATGGTAGAGGTAGCCAAAGACAAACCATAACATTTGGCGCAGACACCGTACGGAGCTTCGCAGGTTAATACAGAGCGGATACGAACCGATTCTACCCCGTATTTCTTGACAAGTTTGCTCTGCTCCAATGTAATCACGTCGCCTTCTTTGATGATGGTTTTTTCTTCTTCGGTACCGTCGGCTTTTTGTACTTTAACCACTACATTTTCCAAAGAAGTGCGGCCCAAAATACGTTCTTCAATGGGTTCTACCATTTCTTCGCCGCTCATCAAAGATTTCACCACAATTCCATTATGGGTATGGCAGTCGTGTTCCGTGATCACTACGTTATGAGCTACATCTACCAAACGACGGGTTAAATAACCGGCGTCGGCTGTTTTCAAAGCGGTATCGGACAAACCTTTACGTCCACCGTGTGTGGAAATAAAATATTCCAATACGGACAAACCTTCACGGAAGTTGGCAGTAATAGGACTTTCAATAATTTCGCCCTGACCACCGGTCAGCTTCTTCTGCGGTTTAGCCATCAGACCGCGCATACCGGCCAGCTGGCGCACCTGTTGGCGGCTGCCGCGAGCACCGGAATCGGCCATTAAATACACAGAGTTAAAGCGTTGACCGAGCTTCGGATCATAGGAGCTGTCTTCGAATTTCTTCATTTCTTTGAACAGTTCCGCACCTACGTCGTCTGTTACGCGTGTCCAAATATCAATTACTTTGTTATAACGTTCACCTTCGGTAATGATACCGGCTTCGGCTTGGGCTTGAATTTGTTTGACTTGCTTTTTGGCATCGTCAATATATTTCTGTTTGACGGACGGAATCGTCATATCCGCCACGGAAATAGACAAGCCGGACTGCGTGGCATAGCCATAGCCGAGTTTCATAATCTTGTCCAAGAGTTGTACGGCTTCATAGCGACCATACTTTTTGCTCTTGTAACATTCATCTACCAAGGCAGCCAATTCTTTCTTGCCGATAGCTTTATTGACAAACGGCCAACCTTGCGGCAAGATATTGTTGAAAATAATGCGGCCGACGGAAGTATAATCTTTCCATTTGGCAGCATTTTGGGCATCTTTGGCATTCAGGCCTTCCTCGGCCAAGGCATTGATGCCACGTACTTTAATTTTGGCGTGCAAGGAAAGTTTGCCATATTCCAAGGCCACCAAAGCTTCTTCCTTGCTTCCGAAGATAGAACCTTCACCCACATCACCATCTTTAATCTTGGTAATGAAGTTGACACCCAATACCATATCGTGAGACGGAGAGGCAATCGGTTTGCCGGATGCAGGCGACAAAATGTTGTTAGATGCTAACATAAGCGTGCGGGCTTCCATTTGCGCTTCCAAGGAAAGCGGTACGTGTACAGCCATCTGGTCACCGTCGAAGTCAGCGTTGAAAGCGGCACAGGTTAACGGGTGAAGCTGAATAGCTTTACCTTCAATGAGTACCGGTTCAAAGGCTTGAATACCCAAGCGGTGCAACGTCGGAGCGCGGTTTAACAAGACCGGATGATTTTTGGTTACCTTTTCCAAGATATCCCAAATTTCCGGACGGACACGCTCTAACATTTTCTTGGCGGATTTTAAGGTCACACCTTCTTTTTTCATCAGTTCGCCGATAATAAACGGTTTAAAAAGTTCCAACGCCATTAATTTCGGTAGTCCGCATTGATGAATTTTCAAGCTCGGACCGACCACGATAACGGAACGACCGGAATAGTCCACACGTTTACCCAAGAGGTTTTGGCGGAAGCGGCCGTGTTTACCTTTAATGCTGTCGGACAAAGATTTGAGCGGTCTGCCGCCCGGGCCGATAAATACTTTACCGCGGGCACCGTTTTCAATCAATGCGTCCACCGCTTCTTGCAGTAAGCGTTTTTCGTTGTAAATCATTACTTCCGGCGCACGCAAAGATTCAATGTGTTTCAAGCGGTTATTGCGGTTAATAATACGACGATATAAATCGTTCAGGTCAGAAGCGGCAAAGCGTCCGCCATCAAGCGGTACTAAAGGACGCAAATCCGGCGGAATGACCGGCAATACGCTTAGAATCATCCATTCGGGGCGGTTGCCGCTTTCTTTAAACTCTTCCATCGTTTTAACGCGGCGAACGAGTTTACTGCGTTCGGCCTCGCTTTGTGTGTTTTTAAGTTGCTCGTGCAAGGCCGGGATTTCTTTGTCAAAATCAATGCCTTCCAACAAAGCGCGAATTGCAGGAGCGCCGATACCTACTTTTAAGCGGCTGCCGTGTTTCTTGCGGGCTTCACGCACTTGCCCGTCAGAAAGCAAGGTGCCTTTCTTAAAATCGGTACGGCCGGTTACTGTGTCTACGCAGTCTTCAATTACTACATAGGAGGCATAATAAACCACACGTTCCAAATCGGTCGTGCGCATATCCAAGAGAATACCGATACGGCTCGGATTTTTGCGCAAGAACCACACATGGGCCACCGGCACAGCCAGTTCAATATGCCCCATGCGTTCGCGGCGCACCTTGGATTCAGTAATTTCTACCCCGCAGCGGTCACAAGTAATACCTTTAAACTTAATCCAACGGTATTTACCGCAGGAGCATTCATAATCTTTGGTAGGGCCGAAAATACGTTCGCAGAATAGACCGTCTCGCTCCGGTTTGAGCGTACGGTAGTTAATGGTTTCGGGTTTCTTCACTTCCCCATAAGACCAGCTCATGATTTGTTCCGGACTGGCAATGCCTAACTTAATGGCATCAAAATCAAAGAAATTTAATTCTCCGAGTTTTTTGATTTTTTTAGTCGTCGTTTGCATAATTTCCATTTCTCCGAACGCTATTTTGTGGTTTTCTCTTGCGTTTGCGGCTCTTCGGCAGCTTCTTTGTCGCTGTGCTTTTTCATTTGTTTAAGCAGATCTACGCTTAAACCCAAAGCCTGCAATTCTTTAATGAGTACCTTAAAGGATTCTGGTACGCCGGGTTGTGCAGGAGAGTCCCCTTTTACGATAGACTCATACATCTTGGTACGGCCCGTAAAGTCGTCAGACTTAACAGTCAAAAATTCCTGCAAAGTATAAGTAGCACCATACCCTTCAATAGCCCACACTTCCATTTCCCCGAAGCGCTGGCCGCCGAATTGGGCTTTACCGCCTAACGGCTGACGCGTAATCAAGCTGTACGGACCGGTGGAACGGGCGTGGACTTTATCCTCTACCAAGTGGATCAGTTTGAGCATATACATATAACCGATGGTTACTTTTTCCTCAAACGGAAGTCCGGTGCGTCCGTCATACAAAGTAATGCGGCAATAATCGTCCGGTAAATACTTCTTGGCATATTCCTCGCGTTCTTTGCCTTTGAGGCCTTTTTCATCCAGGATTTTTTCTTTAGCGAGTTTAACTTGCTCCACTACTTCTGCTTCTGTCGGTCCGTCAAAGACTGGAGTAGCAGCATTGTAGTGCAAGTGTTTAGCTGCCCAACCGAGCATGGTCTCTAGGAGCTGCCCCACGTTCATACGGGAAGGAATACCTAACGGAGAGAGCACCACATCTAACGGTGTGCCATCCGGTAAATAAGGCATATCCTCTTCCGGCAAGATGCGGGCAACTACCCCTTTGTTTCCATGGCGGCCAGACATCTTATCACCAACGTGCAGTTTACGCTTAGAGGCAATGTATACTTTAACCGACTTATTGACGGTCACCGCCAGTTCATCACCTTGCTTGGAAAATTCAATTTCACGTTCAAAGTGTTCCAAGGCTTTCTTTTCTAAGAGTTTATACAACGCATTTAAACGGCTGGTTTCTTTCTTTAAAGCCTCGGCGCCCTTGATAGAGGCTTTGGCATTGTCTAAAGCACGCTTGCGTTGCTCAGCCAGCAGAGCCAAGGCTTCTTCTTTTTCGGTCTCTAACAATTTCAGACGGGCTTTTTCCTCTGCTTTGGTCAATTTCTCCTTACGCACAAATACACGGGTACCAATTACCTTACCGCTGGTCCCCGGCGGAACGCGCAAGGAAGCGTCCACCACATCATCTGCTTTTTTACCAAAGATTACCTTTAAAAGTCTTTCTTCCGGTGTGAGTTGTTGTTCTCCTTTCGGCGTGACTTTACCTACCAAAATATCACCCGGTTCTACTACGGTAGCAGGCAACACGATACCGTCGTTGTCTAGGTGAGACAAGGCATCAGCACCGATATTGGGAATATCGCGGGTAATTTCTTCTGCACCGAGTTTAGTGTTACGCGCATCTACATTAAATTCGTGCAAGTGCACGGACGTAAACACATCATCGCGCACCAAACGACTGGATACCAAAATGGCATCCTCGTAGTTATACCCTTCCCAGCACATAAAACCTACCAGCATATTTCGGCCTAAAGACAAACAACCGTTATTCATAGACGGGCCGTCTGCAATAATTTGGCCTTTAGTTACTTTATCCCCGGTAAATACAATCGGGTGTTGGTTAATACAGGTATCGGCATTGGAGCGTTTATATTTCAAAAGTTCATATACATCGCTGGAGCCGTCACTTGCTTCTACCACAACGCGCGAACCGTCAGCAAATTGTACTTTACCGCTGCGCTTGGCTACTACGGCCGTACCGGAGTCGCGCGCTACTTCGTGTTCAATACCGGTACCCACAAACGGAGCTTCCGTTACAAGTAAAGGCACGCCCTGGCGTTGCATATTACAACCCATCAAAGCACGGTTGGCGTCGTCGTGTTCCAAAAACGGAATTAATGCGGCCGACACGCTGATTACCTGCAGCGGAGACACGTCCATATAGTCCACACTCTTGGGTGCAACAAGCGGATAATCCGCGCGCACACGGCAGGCCACTGCTTCCTCTAAAATTTTACCGTTTTTATCCAGGCGTGTATTGGCCTGGGCAACGAGTTTATCGTCTTCGGCATCAGCGGTTAAAGACTCTACTTTATCGGTCACTTTGCCGTTTTCTACTTTGCGATACGGCGTTTCAATCAAACCGTATTTGTTAACTTTAGAATAGCAGGCTAACGAAGTGATTAACCCGATGTTCGGACCTTCTGGGGTTTCAATCGGGCACACGCGGCCATAGTGCGTATAGTGCACGTCGCGCACTTCAAAGCCGGCGCGTTTTCTGTTGAGTCCACCCGGTCCCAAAGCAGACAAACGGCGCTTATGGGTCAATTCACCTAACGGATTGATTTGGTCCATAAACTGGGATAATTGGGAAGTACCAAAGAATTTACGGACAATAGCTTGTACAGGTTGTGCGTTAATCAAGGCACGCGGAGTCAGCGAGGTTAATTCGCGGTTCATACGGTCGCGGGCTGTTTTGGCCATTTGAGATAAACCAATGCGGATTTGGTTTTCCAACAATTCGCCAATTCCACGTACACGGCGGTTACCCAAGTGGTCAATATCATCTATCTTAAAGGAGAAGTCATCACCATACATTTTTTGGGCGTCTTCGCCAGCATTTAAAGCCAACAAATATTTAACCGTTACAATCACATCTTCCGGCGCCAAGGTGCGGCGGCGGTCAGATGGAGTATTGAATTTTTTGAATTTTAAATTGCCAATCAATTCAAACATCTTGGCAAATTTTTTATTGATTTTGTAGCGGCCCACAAAGCTCAAGTCATAGCGGCGCAAGTTGTTAAATACCAAGTTATCTAAGAAGTGCTCGGCCTGTTCCTTTACCACAAAATCCTGGCCGCGCATTTTCTTATAGATTTCGGCTTGCGCTTCAGCACAGGTACGGATAGAATCCTTGCGGTGCTCCAGGGTGGCCAAAATACCCGGGTCATCCTGACGGGGTTTACCGGAAATAACCTTAATAGTTTTAATCTTCTTTTCCACCAAGGTAGCAAATAATTTGTCATCTACCGGGATAGTGGCTTTATCATCCAAGTTCCACAACACCTCTCCGGTAGCCGGGTCATAAATATCCTCCGCCACATAGCGGCCGATTACATTGTCAATTTCACTGGGTTTAATGGCCACCTCTTCACATTTATAAAAGGTTTGGAGGATTTGCGCATTGGTTTCCAGTCCGCAAGCACGCAGGAAGGTGGAAGCCAATACTTTTTTCTTGCGGTCAATACGCACCCACAAGGCATTCATCAGGTCAAAGGAAAATTCAATCCAGGCCCCGCGGTACGGGATAATGCGTGCTACATACAATTTTTTACCCAAAGTGGATTGTTTTTTCTCCTCGTCTTCCTCAAAGATAATGCCTGGAGAGCGATGCATCTGGCTGACGATAACACGTTCCGCTCCGTTAAACACAAAGCAGCCAGCATCCGTCATTAGCGGCAAATCACACAAAGTCACGTCTTGGTCAGACGCTTCTTTCATCTTGCCGTTCTTACCTTTTACATATAAGCGCAGCAAGGCTTTAAGCGGGGCAGAGTAAGTGCTGTCGCGCACAGCGGCTTCTGCCGGGGTAACATAGCGCGGCGCGCCGAGTTCGTATTTCAAAAACTCTAGGCGCATACTGCCATCGGGCGCTTCCACGGGGAAAACATCCTCAAAGGCAGCTTGTAAACCTTTTAGTTCCCGTTTGCCAGGGGCAACCTCTAATTGCAAAAAATCCACAAAGGACTGTTTTTGCATATCCAGTAAGTCGGGAAGCGGTAGTTTGGAAGAAATCTTGCCAAAATTTTTCTGTGGTATCATTTCTTTTTAATCCTTATTATGAGCTCAATAAATTTACTTTTGTGCACGCATATTACAAAAATAAATTCACTGGCTTGGCTTCAGCTGAAGCGGAAAAAGAACAAATCCCCGGCCCCTTTTGCGGGGCCAGGGAAATGGGACTGCTGACTATTTGAGTTCAACGGTACCGCCGGCTTCAGTGAGTTTCTTTTTGAGTTCTTCAGCTTCGGCTTTGGCAACGTTTTCTTTTACTGCTTTGGGAGCGCCTTCCACGAGGTCTTTGGCTTCTTTTAAGCCTAAACCGGTGATTTCGCGCACTACTTTGATGACACCGATTTTCTTGGCGGCATCTACAGCAGTCAGCATAACATTGAATTCATCTTTTTCTTCGGCAGCGGCAGCACCGGCAGCAGCAGGAGCAGCGGCAACGGCCACGGCAGGAGCAGCAGCCTTTACACCGAATTTTTCTTCAATTGCTTTCACTAGTTCGGAGAGTTCCAAAACGGTTAGTTCAGCAATCGCGTTTACTAATTCATCTTTGGTCATTTTAGCCATTTTATTTTTCCTTTATTATAGAGTAGCGGCCTTCTGCTTAACCTCGTTAAGCCCGTACCTTTATCCCTTTCGGGGCTACTACCGCACTAAGTCGGGTTTGGATGTTGCCGCGCTCGGCCAGCCCGAAGGCCAACCGAACACTGACACGTTATTTTTGCTTATCTTCCAAAGCTTTAATAACGTAGGCAAAATCCCGAATCGGAGCTTGGAGCACTTGCGCAGATTGCGCAACGGCTTGGTACAGCGCACCGGCCAACTTGGACAAGTTTTCTTCTTTGGTACCAATGGTAGCCAATTGTTTGACTTGTTTTTCGTCGTACCAGGTGCCGTCACTATAGCACGCTCTAAGCTTCAAAGCCTCTTGGCCTTTCTGAAAATCTACGAGCACTTTGGCTACGGCAGCTACATCGCCGCCAATCGCCACAGCGGTCGGCCCTTGAAAGAGCTTTGCATCCGCTCCTTCAATTTTGGCCTGCTGCATGGCGTGATCTAAGATGGTGTTGCGCTCCACGCGGAATTTAGCTCCGGTGGGGGCCAGTTTGACTCTTAGGTCGGCCATATCCACAAACTTCAAGCCTTGATAAGCCGTGAAGAAAATGGTGCCGCTCGTTTTGATTTCAGCAGATAAGTCCTGAGACTTTTGCTTTTTTTGTTCTTTCGTCAGGTTCATTTTATTGCCTGTTTTTAAACGTCACCAACCGTCTGATTTCCCGTCTGAAAAGTATTTTTAGGCGAGAAAACGACAGCCACAGATACCTCTCTCGCCGTTCTCCGACGAAGGTATCCTGGTTGACGTTCAAATCTGATACTGCTATTGATATTTTATCAATAAAAGCTGCCAACTTGCAAATCATTTTACAAGGTCTTATCCGCAGCTTATGGATATATTATAACAAAATCGGTTTAGAAGCGCAAGTAATAAAATCAGCGAATATAACACCCCTTCCCATTATCCATCACCAGCTCTGTACCACAAAGCATTTTGCAAAGAGATTGCAACTTTGTATTACTTGTATAACACCAAATCCGGTTTTGCGCCCAATCTTTTGAACTGAACGAAAGACCATTTTCAATGGCAAGAGCATTTTGGGTTTTATCCGGCTGATAAGTTCCGCGAACACGGTCATTTGAACCGGCATCTTTCATACAATCTATTCCGAAAGATTTTTTTGAATTTTCAAGCTGTTTAGATTCGCTAAATGCATAACCGTCCGGTAATTCTACACCGAGATTTTCACAGTTATCGGCATAAAAACCATTTGCCAAATAATAAACCTCTTGCAGCTCCTTAATATGTTTAGTAAGTACTAACAATTCGCTAATACGGCTTTTTTCCACTGCTTTTTGATATTGCGGCAACGCCACAGCAGCCAAGATACCGATGATTAAAACAACCACTAACAGCTCAATTAGCGTGAATGCACGCGCCATTCCCGAGGTACACCCACTTGTCATCCCCGAGGGCCGGTATCGGGGATCTTGTTGTTTTCTAAGGCTGAGATTCCCGATGACAACTTTCGGCAATGACAAAGGGTTCTTATTTTGTGTAAATGCGTGATTTTTCATACAATCTCCTTTCTCCCAATTTCCG
>JAZNWO010000023.1:0-5303 GCA_045593365.1 Candidatus Avelusimicrobium sp. | reverse complement strand
ACTCCGTTTTCTTGCGCTAGGATTCTCATTCATCCCCGGGCTGAAGCCCGGGGTATTCTGTAAGGCTGTTAATAAAAAACCGCCCGGTTTTGCCGGGCGGTATACTTGTATGAATTATAATTCCTCTTTAACAGAAGCCATAAACTCTTGCCAACCGTTCTTAGCCTCTCCTCCGCCTTGGGCAAAGTCGGGCCGTCCGCCCGCCCGACCGTTCAAATTAGCAGCTATCTGCTTAGCTACTTCTAGCGCATTAGTATTGGGAAGCTGGCCTACCATTTTGACCACAAAAGAGCGTTTTCCGTCGCGGTCTGTGCTGACTACCACTAAGGCTTTTTCATATTTTTGTCCAATTGTATCGGCGATGGTACGCAGCTCACGCGGCTGGGCCCCTTCGGCATTTTGCAACACCAAGGTGGCTCCGTTTTTCATGGTAAAGCTTACTTGAGATACGCCGCCAGCTGCTAAGGTTTTTTCACGGAAAGCTGCATAGCGTTTCTTGACTTCTTTAAGCTCATCTAAAATTTGATTTAACCGGCTCCCTACTTCTGGAACGGGCACAGTTAAACGCGCAGCCATTGTTTCTACCCCGCTGTTAACTTTCTTTAAATAATCAATGGCAGCCTTGCCCGCCACTCCTTCAATACGACGTACGCCTGCAGACAACGACCCCTCTTTAAGCGGAACAATAGTAATTACTTGCGCAGTATTGCTTACGTGCGTACCGCCGCACAACTCTAAACTGTACTTCTTTTCCGGCTCTTCAAAACTGCCACCCATTAAGACAAAGCGTGCCGGATCAGCATAGGTTTCCCCTAGTAAAGTAACGGCTCCCAGTTTGGCCGCATCTTTCAGGGGCCTTTCCTGGCAGACCACCGGCAAAGCCTCATCAATGGCTTGTTGTACAATTTGCCATACTTGTTTCCATTCTTCGGTGGTGGGTGTTTTGGACAAGGTATAGTCAAAACGGAAACGTTCCGGTGATACAAAAGAGCCGCTTTGATGTACGCCCGTGCCGAATACTTGGCGCAGCGCTGCGTTTAATACGTGAATGGCACTGTGATTGGCAGCAGCGCGCGTACGTAATTCTTTATTTACCTGTAAGGTTACCGCATCGCCTTTTACCAAAATACCCTTTACTTTATGCACAAATATTTTACCAATTGGCTTTTGTACATCCAATACGCTGGCAATCTCTTGCCCGTCTCTTACAATTACTCCTCTATCACCCACTTGCCCGCCGGATTCCGCATAAAAGGAGGTCTTGTCAAACACCACATATCCTTCGCCGGACAGTTTAGCGACTTCATTAAATTCGCTATCTAATACGGTAAGTATAGAGGCTGGTTGAATCAAAGTGTCATAACCGGTAAATTGGGTCGCCGGATAGTCTTGCTCCAATTGTTGCAGGCGTTTTACTTTTTCTTTGGATAATTCATCGGCATAGCTGCGGCTTTTGGCAGAGGCAGCTTCTTTAGCGGCTTCGTAAGCTTTTTCGTCTATGCTCACCCCCTTGGCAGCGGCAATTTCGCGGGTTAGTTCCAATGGGAAACCAAAGGTTTCATGTAAATAAAAAACTTCTCCGCCGCTAAGCTTTTTTTGTCCCTTCGCCAACAAAGCGGCCAATTTTTCTTCCCCTGTTTGCAAGGTACGTAAAAAGGTTTCTTCCTCTTGTTTGAGCACCTCTTCAATATGTGCTAAATTTTTGTCAATTTCCGGATACAACCCTTCAAAAATTTGGCTAACTTTTTGGGCCAGTGTATATAGAAAAGGTTTTTCGCTGCCCATAAGTTTGCCGTAACGGGCCGCACGACGAATGAGACGGCGCAAAATATAGCCGCGGCCCTCGTTGGAAGGCAAAATCCCTTCCGCAATTAAAAAGGATGAGCTGCGCACATGGTCTGCAATGATACGTAAAGCCGCAATTTCTTCTTTTGTTTTTCCTCCTATTTTTAAAATTTCTTTTGCAGCATCTGTCAGCGGAGTAAACAAATCCGTTTCAAAAATATTCTGCTTTTTCTGCATCACCATGCACAAGCGTTCCAGTCCCATACCCGTATCAATATTATTATGCGGCAAGGGTTGTAAAGAGCCATCCTCTTGGCGGTTGTAACTTTCAAACACCACGTTCCAAATTTCCACAAAGCGCCCGCAATCGCACGTAATGTCGCAATGCGGATTCTTACATCCTTTATCGCCAAAGTCATAATAAATTTCCGTACAAGGACCGCACGGGCCGGTAGGCCCCATGGTCCAAAAATTGTCCGCCTCACCCAATTCAAAAATGCGCTCCTTGGGCACGTATTGCAACCAAGCTTCATATGCTTCTGCATCACGCGGGGCAATACCGCCTTTATAAATACTGACGTACAATTTGTCCGGGGAAATTTTCAATACCCCTGTTAAATATTCCCACGCCCAAGCAATGGCTTCTTTTTTAAAATAATCCCCAAAGGAAAAGTTGCCCAACATCTCAAAGAAGGTCAAATGCCGCTCGGTAAATCCTACACTATCAATATCGGTGGTACGAACACATTTTTGGCAGGAACAGGCATTTTTAAGGGATTTATCAATCCCCATAAAATTAGCTTTAAACTGCACCATACCTGCAGAAGTAAACAATAGAGTAGGGTCGTTGTGCGGAATTAAAGAGCTGGACGGAATAACCGGCAAGCCTTTGGAACGGAAAAAATTGAGATAACCATTTCTTACATCAGTGCTTTTCATATAGAGTCCCATAAATCAAGATACATATTTATTATATCAAATAGCTCTGTTGCGCCGGACATATTTGTTATAATGAGATTATGCATAAAATCATCGCTTATTTACTGCTCTTAGTGGGCTTAGCCCTCATGTTTTTTGCATTTACGGGAATGTACCAAACCTTTGTAAACAAAAAACCCGTCATGCAAATTGTTCCGGCAAAACCCCTTGCGTTGACTACCCAATTTGGCACCATACAAACTGACGGAACGGTAGTAGCCCATGTGCTCAATATTGTTTTGTTTGCCATGTTTATGGTTTTTTTGGCAGCCTTGGGGGCGCGCGTAGCCGGAGTCGGAAATCAGTTGCTCAAAACCGAGCGCATTTGTGAGACATTGCAACATTTACGCCGAGAAGATGTACTAAACCACGAAAAAGATATACGTAAACTATGAAAACCTTTATCATTATCAATCCGGTCAGCGGCAAACAACGGCGCAGCCCGCAGGAATGGGAATTTGCCGCGAAAGTTAATTTTCCGCACGCAGACGGAGCTTTTACACGCCATGCCGGGCACGCTACCGAATTGGCCGCCAAAGCCGTACAGGATGGTTACGAACAAATTTTCGTAGTAGGTGGCGACGGCACTATTAATGAAACAGCCAAAGCATTGGTCGGTACAAATGTAGCGTTGGGCATTATTCCAAAAGGGTCCGGAAACGGATTGGCACGCGCATTAGGAATACCGTTGCGTTATGAGGAAGCTTTAGTGGCTTTACAACATACCCAAACCGTTGCTTGTGATGTAGGACAAGCCAATGGCGAATACTTTTTTAATGTAGCAGGCGTGGGAATTGAGGCGGAAGTTGCCCGCCAATTTGCTGTCCATGGCAAAAACGGCCTGCGCGGTATGTGGCCGTACTTCAAACTGGGTGCAAAGGCAGTTTGGACCTACCAACCCAAGGTGTTAAATGTGCAGTATAACGGAAAAGAGGAAGTTTTGGCTCCGTTAACCTTGGTATTTGCTAACGGAACACAATACGGCAGCAATTTCAAAATCGCGCCTAATGCCAATTTGACCGACGGTTTATTTGATATGGTGGAAGTCCAAGATGTACCGAAGTGGAAACTAGCCCTGGCCGCTCCGTTTTTTTTCAGCAAAAATTTCCGTCCGCTGAAAATAACCCGCACCCGGCACACAACTGAAGCACTGATTTCTTATGACGGCGAAATAGTATATCATTTGGATGGGGAACCCCGGGTAACGCAAAAAGAATTGCACATCAAGCTGTTGCCCAAGCAGCTTTATTTACTAATTCCCCAAGGAAATTAATATGCCCCCGCGCCGCTCACGTAAATCGACTTCTTACCGCCGGACAGATAAACAAATTAAATTCTGGGTTACCCTCATTACCGCAGTGGTGGCCGCAATTATGCAACAGACAGGCAAACCTTTGTCTGACAAAATGCCCGAGGAGCAGGCTTTGCAAAATGTATCCGTCCTATCTGTTTATGACGGCGATACCTTTAAGATTAATCTAAATTGTTCTTTGGCGGTATATTGTGAAAAAGTACCTGTGCGCGTACTAGGCGTGGACTGCCCGGAAATCAAGGGCAAAACTGAGAAAGAAAAACGTCTGGCACAAGAGGCCAAAGCGTTTACCAAAAAATTTTTAGATAACGGACCGATTTCCCTGACAAATTGTTCACGCGATAAATACTTTCGCTTGCTCTGCCAAGTGCGTAACGCGCAAGGCCAAAATTTAGCTGATGAACTCATCAAACACGATTTAGGCTACCAATACGACGGTGGTACCAAGTCGGATAGATATCAATAAGGCCGTTAATTTCTAAAACGGCAGCTTAAAACAACGTCCGTTATTTGACCCCGTGCAGATATCCCCCGCATCTATTCTGCCCAAAGACTTGCATAACTCAATATATTTGGCTTGTTGGCCGCTAACTGCTACTGCCAGGAAATAGGCAACTTCCGCGTTTTGCATAGCGCGCAATAAAACAAGTGCTTTTGATGCGCGCGCTTTTTCTACTGCCTTTTGGTATTGCGGCAAAGCAATAGACGCCAGTATACCGATGATTAAAATGACTACTAACAGCTCTATAAGCGTAAAGGCACGGCACGCATCATCCCCGAGGGCCGGTATCGGGGATCTTGTTGTTTTCTAAGGTTCAGATTCCCGATAAAGACACTCGGCAATGACGACTCTTATGTTTTGTCGGGCGGAGCACAACCTACATTTCCATATTTTCAGCATAAAACTTAAAAAAGTGAAAGTAGGCCTTGACTCGTTTTTTTTTTTTGGTAAAGTATGTGTAGTCATAAGTTGCAAGATATTATTTGTTGACTTGCCTTGCGCGTAAGCTGCAAGGTTATAAGAAAACATAGGAGAGTATATGAAAAGAGCATTTACACTTATTGAACTACTCGTCGTTGTCCTTATTATCGGTATACTGGCCGCCATAGCCCTGCCGCAATACCAACGGGCCGTGGATAAAAGCCGCTACGCTACCATGATACAAACCGCGCGCAGCATTGAAAATGCCCAAGAAGTTTTTTACTTGGAAAACGGATATTATGCCAC
>JAZNWO010000022.1:0-18153 GCA_045593365.1 Candidatus Avelusimicrobium sp. | reverse complement strand
GTGTAACCTGCACGCCCAGCGATGATGCAACCGCAGCTGAGAACGATAAAGCTATCTGCGCCGAATACTGCGGTGTAGATGCCGTGACAGGTACTGCCTGCTGTAACGACGGTAACGCTGCTGCAGCTTGCTCGCTGTAATTAGTTGTTTTGTGTAACAAACACCCCGCCTTGTGCGGGGTGTTTTTCGTTACGGCGGGCAGGTGTAAATTGCTATAATGTATACATGAACACGAGCGCAGAAAATATACTCAGTGTTGAAAACTTGCAGGTATCAGTCGGCCCAACTGCCGCGTCCACACAGGTGGTGCGGGGACTTTCGTACACGCTGCCAAAAGGAAAAGTGTTAGCCGTGGTGGGGGAATCAGGCTGCGGAAAAACCATGCACGCGCTGTCTCTATTGCGGATTTTGCCGCCGGGAGTACGTGTGAGTGGCGGCCGGATTTTATACCGCGGCAAGGATCTACTCTGTTTACCGTATGAGGAACTGCGCCAATTGCGTGGGGCGAAAATCGCCATGATTTTCCAAGACCCCATGACCAGTTTAAATCCCATCCGCAGCATCGGTAAGCAACTGACCGAAACTATTTTAGCCCACCGTAAGGTTAGCAAATTGCGTGCACAAGCAATTGCTATCCGCCTGCTCAAAAAAGTAGGCATCCCGGATGCCCGCAAGCGCATGAAGGAATATCCCTTTCAATTTTCCGGCGGGCAGCGGCAACGCATTATGATAGCTATGGCGCTATGTTTGCGGCCAGATGTTTTGGTTGCCGATGAACCGACCACCGCGCTGGATGTGACTATTCAAGCGCAAATTTTGAAATTAATTAAACAATTGCAGACTCAACATAAAATGTCGGCCATATTCATCACGCATAATTTGGCACTGGTGGCTGATGTGGCTGATGAAGTACTGGTGCTTTACGGCGGGTATTGCATGGAGAAAGCGGCAACCGCCGATTTATTTGCCCGCCCGCTTCATCCCTACACCCAAGGGCTTTTAGGGTCCTTGGTAAAATTAGAAGGACCTAGACCCGCACATTTGCCCGCAATAGAGGGCTACCCGCCTCTGCCGGGCAGTTTGGGGCTAGGGTGTCCGTTTGCATTGCGCTGCCCGCACGCCACGGACCGTTGCCGTACTCAACTACCGCCTTTATTTAACCACAACGGGCACGAGGTGCGCTGCTGGTTGCAGGAGGACCAATGAGTATTCCGGTAGTAGTTAAACACGTATGCAAAAACTATTGCCGCGGCGGGTGGCTGTCCGGGAAAGGTGCAGCCAAAACTGTTTTGCAAGATGTATCACTTGAACTACAGGCAGGGGAAGTGTTGGGACTAGTGGGGGAATCGGGCTGCGGTAAAACCACGCTGGCCAAGATTATTTTGGGATTGGAAACGTATCAGGGCGGATCTGTACAAGTGAACGGACAGGAAATAAATTCTTTAAGCAAGGCTGAACTGAAAACCTTGCGGCGCAGTTTGCAAGTGATTTTTCAAGATCCGTATTCCAGCCTAGACCCGCGTATGACGGTGCGGCAAATTGTGTGTGAGCCGTGGGAGATTCACGGGTTGCATCCGGACCGTGCTGTCCGGGAGAAAGTATTAGCGCAATTGTTACAGTCGGTCGGGTTGGACCCGGCTCTGGCAAGCCGTTATCCGCATGAATTTTCCGGTGGGCAGCGGCAACGTATTGCCATTGCACGGGCACTGGCCTTGGAGCCTTCTATTTTAGTGGCGGATGAGCCGGTATCTGCTTTGGACGTATCGGTACAGGCACAGATTTTAAATCTGCTTAAAGAAATTAGTCGCCGCCGGAAGATTAGTATGTTGTTTATTTCACACGATTTTGCAGTAGCGCGGTTTTTGTGTGACCGTTTAGCTGTAATGTATCAAGGACAGGTGGTGGAACAAGGGGACGTGGACACAATTTTGCAACACCCCCAACATCCTTATACTAAAAAATTATTATCGGCAGTGCCTCGTTTACAGGCAGCCACTTTGTGAGGACAAAAAATGAATATACAAATCAACGAAAAAAGATTGTTAGATACCTTTTTAAAACTGGTGCGCATGGACAGTGAATCGCTGGAAGAAAAGCAAATACAGCAGTATGTGGCTGTGGAGATGAAAAAACGTGGCTGCCAGGTATTTGTAGATAATGCCGGGAAAAAGATTGGCTCTACGGCGCAGGGAAATGTGATAGCTACCTTGAAAGGTACCCGCCCGGGAAAAGCTTTTTTCCTGGTGGCACATTTAGATACGGTTAAACCCGGTAAAGCTGTTAAACCTGTGGTTAAAAAAGACCGTATTACCTCAGATGGTACGACAGTATTAGGCGGGGATGATAAATCCGGCGTGGCACTTATGTTGGAAATAGCGCAAGTGTTGCACGAGCAGAAACCAGCCCACCCGACGGTGCAATTTATCTTTACTTTGAACGAGGAAACAGGCATGGGCGGCTCTAAAAATTTGGACTATACCAAAATCAAAGCTAAGGACGGCCTGATTTTAGACAATGAGTCCTTGGACGAATTATTAGTGCAAGGTCCGGCGGTGTGTGATTTCTTTGTAGACATTACGGGTGTAACGGCCCATGCGGGGGTTTGCCCGGAAAAAGGAATTTCCGCCCTGGAAGTAGCTGCTAAAGCTATCAGCCTGATGAAGTTAGGGCGGGTGGATGCGGAAACAGTGTGCAATTTTGGTATTGTGTCTGGCGGACAAGTGACCAATGCGGTTATGCCGCAGCTGAGTTTGCGCGGTGAGGCACGCAGCTTAAATCCCAAAAAATTGGAAAAGCAAGTCAAACACATGAAGGACTGTTTTGCCAAAGCGGCTAAAGCCTTTGTCAAAAAAGTCGACGGAAAAACTATCCGTCCGGTTATTACCATTCAAACGCCGCTGCGCTATGGGGCCTTGCGGGTACCACTGTCTGCCCCCGCGGTAAAATTAACCCTGGCCGCAGCCAAAAAGTACGGTGTGCGTATGCGTCCGTTGCCCTCCGGCGGCGGTTGCGATGCAAATGTGCTGTGCCAGCACGGTATGGTAGCCCCTAATTTGGGGTTAGGCGTGCAGCAGTGTCATACTCCGCAGGAATATTTAGAGCTAGCGGAATTTTATGCAGCGGCCCGTATTGCGTTAGACGTTATTCTAGACTATAAGTAAAATGATACGTTATATTTTGCGAAGACTTCTTTTGTTGCCGCTAGTGGTGTTAGGCGTGACGTTCTTATTATTTTTCTTAACGCAACGCCTTAGCCCTGAAATGCGTGCGTCCTTGTACATCAAAGACCCGCGGCAGATGGGGGCATTGGAGGAAGTCATCGCAAAATATGGGCTGCGTGATAATTTGTTTAAACAGTATGGACGTTGGTTAGGCACTGCCTTGAGAGGCGATTTGGGCTACAGTCAAAGTGCCAATATGCCAGTGGCCCAGGCGATTAAGGAATATTTGCCCGCCACGGTACAGCTAGCAGTAGTGACCATTGTACTGGTAGTATTCTTTGGTGTATGGTTTGGAGTGGTGTCGGCCGTCAAAAAAGATAAATGGCAGGACCATTTGGCCCGGCTGATTAGTGTGGGCGGGTTTTCTTTGCCGATTTTTGTGCTAGGGCTTTTGCTGTTGATGCTTTTTTACGGTAAGTTGGGGTGGTTCCCGCCCGGCGGATATTCCTTATCTACCGATGTGGCTATCCATTTGCCGAATTTCCACCATTACACAGGATTTTTGCTGATAGACTCCTTACTTAACGGGAATGTTAAAATTTTTATAGACGTGTTGCGGCATTTGTTTTTGCCGGCACTCACCTTGTGTTTGGGTTCCTTTGCGCTGATGGTGCGGGTGATGCGCTCGTCCATGTTAGAGGAGCTTAATAAGGATTATGTCCGTACCGCACGCGCTAAAGGGCTGACAGAGCGGGCCGTTGTTTACCGTCACGCAGGGAAGAACGCTCTTTTGCCGGTAATTACGCTGGCCGGCATTCAATTTATACGGCTGCTAGGCGGAACAGTTATTGTGGAAACGATTTTTGATTATCCGGGCATCGGACGTTTTGGTGTAACGGCTGCGCAGCAATTAGATATTGCCGGGATTATGGGCTTTTCGCTGATGGTGGCGGTATTGTTTGTAGTGGGAAATTTAGTTTCGGATATTTTATATACAGCAGTAGACCCGAGGATTAAGTTCAATGATTAAATTGATTTGGCAACGGATTTGGAAGAATAAAGCTTCCCTATTTGGATTTGTACTGGTAGCTTTTTTTGCGCTGGTAGCTGCTTTTGCCCCGTTATTGGCTCCGGCTAAAACGGTCAATCCATACCAGTTGCCGCAAAGCAGTTATGAAATAATACCGCAGCCGCCTTCTGCCGCGCATTGGTTTGGTACAACGGAACAACAATATGATTTGTATTACGGGGTTATTTGGGGCACGCGGCTGGCGTTCAAAATTGGTATCACGGTTACCTTCTTTGCGTTTTTAATCGGACTTTTGCTGGGGGCAGGGGCAGCGTATTTCGGCGGGAAAATAGATGAGTTGGTTATGCGCTGTACGGATGTAGTATTTGCCGTGCCTTCTTTAGTGTTGGCCATGGTGATTGCCGCGATGCTCGGCCCCGATACGCGCAATATGATGATTGCATTAACCGCGGTGGCATGGCCTTCGTATGCACGCTTGGTGCGCGGGGATGTGTTGTCGGTTAAACAGCGCGATTTTGTTACGGCTTCCAAGGCCCTGGGCGCGCGTGGGCCGCGGCTGCTGCTGAGGCACATATTGCCTAATTCCATTTATCCGTCTATCGTAGTGGCTAGTTTAGATATTGGTTATATTGTGCTAACTGCGGCTTCTTTATCCTTCTTAGGGCTGGGTTCGCAACCCGGAACGGCCGATTGGGGACAACTGATTGCCATGGCACGTAACTGGGTTTTGGGCAGCGGAACAAACACTTTTGCATATTGGTATACCGTCGTAATTCCGGGCGGAGCGATTTTCTTATTTGTGCTAGGTTGGAATTTACTGGGGGATGGATTTCGCGATATTTTAGACCCGCGGCAGGGCTGATTTAAGCTACAATAAAGGAAAGGGATTTTTACTGTGAGGTTTTTATGATTAGAAGAAAAGATTTATATACCTCTTTAAGCGATAGTGCTTTCCGCCAGCCGGAAAAAGTGGCCCTGGTGGAAGCCTCTACTGGAAAAAAGGTAAGCTATGCTGAATTGTTGATGAAGGTAGACCGGGCGGCCGATATGTTCTGGGAGCACGGCATCCGCAAAGGCGACCGCGTGGCAGTAGTACACCGTAATTCCATCGATGTGGTGGTCGCTAATTACGGTTTGTACAAAATCGGTGCAATTTGTATTCCCATGAATTTCATGGTTACCAAACAAGAGGAAATCCAATTCATTCTAAACAACGCTGGTGCCAAAGCGGTAGTAACCCAGCAAGAATTTATCCGCCATTACCTCAAAGCCCAACCTTCCTTACCCGATTTAAAATATATATTCTCTACGGATACTATTCCCGAAACTGCGCAAGACAAACCGTTTGTGCAGCTGTTTTGGGAACAAATTGAAAAATCTACTTTTCACGAAGAGACCGCCGGAGCTTGTGCCCGTACGGAGGATGATGCCTTTATCTTATACACTTCCGGCACGACCGGGCAACCTAAAGGCGCTATGGTCACGCATGGCAATTTGGCAAGCAATGTAATTTCGTGTGCACAGATTTTTAAGATTAATGATGACGATGTATTCTTATGTCTGTTGCCGATGTTCCATTCCTTTGCGTGGACCACGTGTGTGGTTATCCCGTTGTATTTGAATTTAAAGGTGGTTATCGTAGCTAATGTAATGCCGGCTGCTACTTGGCTTTCTGCCATGGGAAGCGAAAATGTCACACTTATTTTGGCGGTACCGCAAATTTTAGCCGTGCTTTCTAAAGAGGCCAAAGGGCTTAAGCAGCTCTACTTGCGTTTTTGGCCGTTTAAACACGTACGTTTTGCCGTGTCCGGAGCGGCACCGCTTACGCAGGAAATCAAGGACCGCTTTGAGGAAAAAATCGGCGTGAAAATTTTGGAAGGATATGGTTTGACCGAGACCAGTCCTGTAGTAAGTGTAAATACAGAGGAACTGCAAAAGATTAAATCCGTCGGTCCGGCTATTCCGGCAGTTAGCACGCTGGTGGTGGATGAGGAAGGAAATGAGGTTCCGCGCAACCATGAGGGAGAATTGTTAGTTAAGGGGCCCAATGTGTTTCGCGGATATTTTGGCAATCCGCAAGCTACCAAGGATGCTTTTACCCAAGACGGCTGGTTCAAAACGGGCGATATCGTGGCGATTGATGATGATGGATTTATCTTTATCAAGGACCGCAAGAAGGATATGATTATTATCAAAGGCTTAAAGGTTTTTTCTGCCCAAGTGGAGGCTATTATCAATTCTTGCCCCGGCATAGCGGAATCGGCAGTCATAGGCGTGCCGGACGGAAAAGGCGGCGAGTTTGTCAAATGTTACGCTGTCAAAGCAGAAGGGACTACGCTGACTGATAATGATTTCCGCAAATTCTTAAAACTCAATTTGGATAATTATAAACGTCCGCGTGATTTTGAATTTATAGAGAAACTTCCTAAAAACGCACTCAACAAAGTACTCAAACGCAAGTTGCGTGAAATGGCTTTAGCTAAGCTAAAGGAAAATTCCTCATCTGAAAACACACAGCAGGCGGAGGCCGAATAGTTCATGCAGGAGTTAGCCGGACTTTTGCGGACCGTTGTGCCGGAGGCCTATTATGTAGGCGGCTGCGTGCGGGATAGTCTGCTCAAAAAAACATCCGGCGATATTGATTTGGCCTTACCGGCCGGGCGTGTAAAGCCCGCTGCTTTGGCCCTTGCCAAAAAGCTTAAGGCGGCAGTTTTTGAAATGGATGCCCAGTTTGGCGTTTGGCGTTTGGTAACCCGCCAAGACAACCTGCAAATTGACCTGACTGCTTTTCAAGGAAAGAATTTACAAGAGGATTTGTTGCGGCGTGATTTTACATTTAATGCGTTGGCGTATCCGGTAACGGCGCCGCTTGTGATAGAAGTAAATAAGCAAAAAAACCAAACTGCACGGGTACAGCTTAAAAAGTTACAGAAAAAATTTTTAATAGATTTAAAAAATGGACTGACCGATTTGAAGGCGCGGCAAATTAAACTGACTAATCCACGCGTGTTTAAAGACGATCCGTTGCGTATGTTGCGTGTGTTCCGTCACGCAGCGGAGCTGAAATTTGGCATCACTCCGGCCGTGCTGAAACAAATTAAACAAGACCGTCCGCTCATTGTGCAAAGCGCGGGTGAGCGTGTGCAAGAGGAACTCATACGCCTGTTCCGCACGCCGCGCGCGTATGAGAATGTTTTACGGATGGAACAAACAGGGCTTTTGGAAGCTATTTTCCCTGAACTCACGCCGCAGCGCACGTGCGCGGAATGTTATTACGGCAAAGGCGGGGTACTGAAGCACACATTAGCGTGTTTTAAACGGGAAGAGTGGTTGCTGGAAAACTTGCAAAAAGCTTTTCCTAAATATCATAAAAAAATAGCTACTTTTGTGGTTGATAAGTCCTTATTCAAAATGGCGGTACTTTTGCACGATGTGGCTAAACCGGCCACTGCCAAAGTAAAAGGAGACCGCTTGCGCTTTTTCTACCATGAACAGCAGGGGGCGCGTATGGCCCGAAAAATTTTGGACCGCCTGCACTACAGTAGGGCAGACAGCCGTCTGATTTGCGCTATGATTGGTGAGCACCTGCGCCCGAGTAATTTAGCCAGTAACGACGTCATCACAGACCGTGGCGCGTATAAATTTTTTCGTGATTTAGGAGAGGCAGCTATCCCGATGCTACTTTTGTGTTGGGCCGATTACACCAGTTATATTTCAGATGGGCAATTGCGGCGTATTTTACCGCGTAGCAAGGAGCGTATGATGAGCATTGCCCGTGCGCAAAAAACCGCTAATGTAGGTAAAACCTTGCGCCATATGCAGGTACTCAGTTTACTTTTTAAGAAGTATTTTGACAATCCTAAAAAAATTAATCCTGCCAAGCTGTTAAACGGGCGGGAAGTGATGGAAATTTTAAAGATTGCTCCGTCGCCTAAAGTGGGGGAAATTTTGGAGGCGTTGGCGGTTGCACAGGTGGAAGGAAAAGTGACCGATAAAGCCGGAGCATTTGATTTTGTATGCCGCCATTTTGGGGGAACCTTGGCACAAAAGCCAGTGGCTAAAAAGTGACAGAATTGCTATAATAATAGCGGTATAAATTGATGCGGGCGTGGTTCAATGGTAGAATGGGAGCTTCCCAAGCTCTAGACGAGGGTTCGATTCCCTTCGCCCGCTTTTTTAAAGGAAAAGATATGGCAGAGGAAGAAAAAGTAGAAGAAGCACCGGATTTGTTAGAGTTTGAGACCCACAAATCGGTCCAATCAGGCAACAAGGACTTGTGGTTGTTCCTTATTATTATAGATGTGGTGTGTTTGTGCGTATTTGGATTTTTGTTATATAAAAATATATCTGCCAAGTTGTTGGTGTCTGCTGCCGCGCCGGAGGTAGTGCAGGAGGAGGTTTTTACCGTAGAGCAAACGCCTGCCGTTTCTGAAACAACCGTTATAGAAACAGCTGTTTCGGTGCCCGAAATAGAGACGGTGGAAGTGCTTACGCCGGAGCCTGTTATTTCCCAAACGGTTATGCCGGAGGAAACGTCCGCTCCCATAGCGCAAGCGCAAGAACCGGCAACAGAAAACACTTTTTCTGAAAAGAAACAAAGTGTTTTGGTGCAAGTAAATCCCAAAAGCAAATATCGTCAGGTGACGTTCCGTTACTTCGGGGAAGCTAAAAGTGTGGCAATTGTGAGTGGTTTTACTATGGCTAAGCCGCGGGCGATGTCACAAAAAAACGGTGCATGGGAAACGACTTTGGCTATTTCGCCGGGTACTTATAAATACTTGTTTGTGGTGGACGGCGTGCAACGTACCGACCCGTATGCGGAGCAAAAAGACGGACGTTCCGTGTTAGTGGTGAAATAGATTTTAGTTTAAAGAACCTCGCTTTGTGCGGGGTTTTTGCTTTAGGCAGCCGCAGGTGCGGAAAAAGGAAATAAACGCGGGAAAAGAGGCTTGACTTGCTCCGGTGTATTTTATACATTTTAATAAGGTCTTGTTAAAGGGGAACGTATGAAGAAAGTTATCTTGTTTATGTTTTGTTTATGTCCGGTTTTGGCTTGGTCTGAAGGAAATAATAATATCAAGATGGTTACTTATTTCCCAATACCGTATATGGCTGTTTCGGATTTGGATGTAAAAGAGGCATTAAACGTAGGAATAGGAAATAGCTGGAATGCTTATATGTCCAATTTGTCTGTTACCGGCAGTGACGCATCAGACGGATATGTAGATGCAAAACCGTCTACGTTGACCTTCACCATACCAGCTGGCTCTAAACATCAAGCAGTAGTGAGCGCCAATGAGATTGACATAACTGGTTATTCATCCTTAGGTTCTTCGTCGTACCCTACGATGTCCTTTAAGGGCGATTTGACGATTCGGGAAATAGGTCTCAGCAACAATCATCACCATGTGTATAACTTAACTGCTAACACAAATGCAAAAATGCAGAAATTATTTTTAAATAGCTTTGATGCTGCGTCGTTTGAATTTCCAGCTTGTGCTTCCGATAAACAGGTGTATTGGGAAAAATTGACAATTGATGGTAAAAAAAGAGGATTTTTAGTTTGTCACAAGTATGGCGCTTTGAAAAAATGCAGAGGTATCGGCAGTGTTGAGGAGCATGTGAAGTATGATGACGGTGGCCAGTATAAACCTGCTGGGGAAGGTGAGTGTATTAGTGGTCTTGCTGACAAGAATAGCGAACTGATTGGAGAATCCATAGGTACAGACTGGTGTGACCTTCCTCTTAAGTCGTGCACGGATTATTATACAAAGGCCAATCAAGTGACATATGCCGGTAGTTTTTGGGGAAATAACGGTACGCAGTGTTATGGTGTAAACGGCAACTACGATGGTTGTTCAAAGGAATTACAACCCGGTGATTACACTTATAGTACAGATTCTCCTACTATTTATTATCCCAAGGTCTCCAATCGGTGCAAGGAATCGAAGTCTATAGTGAACGGAAATGATTATGAGTTAGGAGATCCAAACAGTGCTTGTTCTCAAGAAGGTAAAGGAAAGCTAAATGAGGTAGAAACGTGTACCGTTGTTCAGGCAGTAACAAAAGACGACGGGAAAGTGGATAAATCGGTGTGCGTATCAAACGGCGCTATGGGGCCGGGAAATTCCGCTCCTACACAGTGCTATAAATACATATCAGTAAAACTCAATTGTCAAAAAAGATCCGAGATATTGAAACAGAAGTATCACTTTGAGTGGTGGTATGACGGATCGTCCTAAGAACATTTTGATCCCCCGCGTAAGCGGGGGTTTTCTTTTGGCAGGAAACAAATTTTGCCTTCTTACCACAGCCGGGTTTTGCAATTTGCTACAATATAGCTATGACGAAAAAAGACGGTATATTAGTGGTGTGCAGCAACCGTAAGGCGTACCACGATTATTTCATTTTGGAAACGTTTGAAGCGGGGCTGTCGCTGCTGGGGGCGGAGGTAAAATCTATCCGGCAAAAAGAGGTCAGCCTGGACGGTGCTTTCGTGCGGGTAGATAACGGCCGGGCGGTGTTGCAAAATATGTATGTAAAGCCGTATAAATTTAATTCGCTCTCCGAACCCGACCCCACCCGTCCCCGCGATTTGCTGTTAAACAAACGCGAAATACGTAAGCTGCACGCTGGGGCGGAAATCAAAGGCCAAACGCTTGTGCCGCTTGAAATTTATTTCAAAAACGGCTGGGCCAAGGTAAAAGTGGCACTTGCCAAAGGGAAACATCTTTACGATAAGCGCGAAAGTTTAAAGAAAAAAGACCTTAACCGTGAAATGGAAAAAGGATTTAAAAATTCTATTCGGTTTTAACCAACCGGGCAACTTTCTCTTGTCAAATTCCCGCGTAATTTTCTACAATATATACTAGATGGGCGGGTGGCGGAATGGCAGACGCGCACGGCTCAGGACCGTGTGGACGAAAGTCCTTAAGGGTTCAACTCCCTTTCCGCCCATTTTCTTTTTTCGGATGAAGGCATGAAAAAATACGCTTATTACCGCTCCGCTGCTTCCGTCGGCAAGAAAAGAAAAATCCGAAAAACTGCTGCTGTCTCTTTTTTCAAATATATCACGCTGTTTTTTGTATTCCTCCTTTTATGTGCCGGCCTGTATGGACTGGCACGGCGCGGATATGCTGCCTGGTCTGCCTCGCGCATGGGTAATTGGCAACCCACAGCGGCTGCCGTTTCCGGCGCAGACGGCATTTTGTCCAAAGAACTTTTAGACGTGGCCCAACGTAAATTAAAGGTTCCTTTTTCTGCCCAGGATGCGTTACAGTTACAAACGGAGTTAAAGCAGCATTATCCGCAATTGCGCCAAATCCGTGTGCAGCGGGGGTTATTATCCGGTAAATTAAAGATTTCTGTCAAACGCCGTATTCCGGTGGCGCGTTTGACCCAGAAAGGCAAACTGCAGTTTATGGATGAGGACGGAACTTTATATTCAGATCCGCATCCCGATCCGTTGTTGACAGTACCCGCGATTGAATTGCAGGGCAATACTCCGGAAAATTTAGGAGAAGAATTTGCAGGATTTGTACGTAGTGTTTTAAAATTGAAGGACCAGCTGGAATTTACAGCTCTCCAATTTAACTTACAAACGGATACGGTAACTATGCTATTACCCGACGGAAGCCGGATGTCTTTTGGGCCGGCCAAACAGTTGCGCCAAAAGGCGCGCCGGGCGGCGCAAATCCGGGCACTTGCCCAAAAAACACAGTCTCAACCCTATGAGCTGGACTTTACTTATTTTGACGAAGGAAAAGTTTTTTTAAGACAGAAGGCTCTTTAATTTTTATAATATACATAAACAGCTTTTTACGCAGGTGGCTTTATGGCAAAGACAAATATAGTGGCGGGTTTAGATGTAGGCAGTGAAAAATTAACAGCAGTAGCAGCTGCGTATGATGCCGAAACAAATACCTTGCAGGCATTAGCCGGACGCAGTGCCCCGTGTAAAGGAGTCCGCGGGGGAGTGGTATCGGATATCCGCGAAACTTCAGCAGGGGTTAGTTATTTACTGGGTGGATTAGAGCGGGAATTAGGCAAGGATATCAGCCAGTTAGTAGTGGGTTTGCGCGGGTCTCATTTAGAGTCCTTTTCCAATCACGGCACCTACAATATTTCCCGTATGGATAAAGAAATTACCACTGCTGATATGGACTTGGCGGTGGAAAATGCCAAATCTATGCCTATTAAAAACGACAACGAAATTGTCCAAGTTTGTACGCAGGGCTTTTCTATTGACAAGTTGCGCGGTATCAGTAACCCGGAAGGTATGGAAGGCTCTCTGTTAGAAGTGGATGTACATATTACCACCGGGTCCTCCACCCATTTGAATAACTTAGCCAAAGCTATCCAGCGTCCCGGATATAAAATTGATAATATGTTTTACGGATTGGTACCACTGGGGCATTGTGTATTAACCCAAGAGGAAAAAGATATCGGTGCAATGATTGTAGATTTAGGCGGGGAAACGATGTCCGTCGGAATTTACATTGAAGGAATGCTTAAATTTTCGCGCGATATTCCCTACGGGTGTGATTTGATTACCAGCGATTTGTCTCGTTTGTTGCATACGTCACGCCAGCACGCCAAGGATATTAAAGAAAGGTACGGGGTTGCTTTCCCAACGTGCCTAGATGAAGAAGGGGAAGTTCCGGTGCCATCTTTGGACGGGCGCAGCACACACAATATCAAGAAAAGCTATATTTTGGATATTATACAGCCGCGTGTAGAAGAACTATTGGAGCAAATACAGCATTGTGTGGCTACTTCCGGATACAAGAACGTGCCGGTAGCCGGGGTGTTGACAGGCGGCGGTAGTTTGATGCCGGGTATGACGGATCAGGCTGTCAATATTTTGGGTCTTAAAGAAGTGCGCTGCGGGGCTGTGCAGCGTGATTTAATTGCGGCTCCGGACGAACTTTTTGCCCCGCAATTCAGTACCGCAATGTCGCTGGCTGTGTATGCTATGGACCAAAACACCTATGTGGATTCGCGGGAACGCTACGAAACAAACCGTTCCGTGTTTGGCAAAATTGGCCGCTTATTCAAGGGCGTAGATTTATTTGGCGGTTGAGGGAGTTTTTAGATGAAAGATGTGTATATGCCGGCTGATTTGTTTGAAAGCAAAAAGGCAAAAATCAAAGTGATTGGAGTTGGCGGCGGTGGCGGGAACGCGATTAACCACATGGTAAGCGCGGGGCTGCAGGATATTGATTTTATTGCAGTAAATACAGATGCACAAGATTTGCGCCGCAACCAAGCTCCGTATTTGGTACAGGTCGGTGAAAAAATTACAAAGGGTTTAGGTGTCGGCGGGGACCCGGAAAAAGGACGCCTGGCGGCTGAAGAATCTAAAGAGAAACTAAAACTCATCATCGGCCAGACGGATTTGTTGTTTATAACGGCAGGTATGGGCGGCGGTACAGGCACAGGCGTAGCGCCTTATTTGGCTAAGTTGGCAAAAGAAATTTACGGAGACGATCTGTTGGTAGTGGGGGTCGTGACGCGTCCGTTTAACTTTGAAGGATATGTGCGCGAAAAACAAGCTGACGAAGGCATTAAGGAAATGCAAAAATATGTAGACTCTATGATTATTGTGCCGAATGAAAAACTATTTTCCAATATTGACACTAAAACCTCCTCTAAAGACGCATTTAAAATGGTAGATGAAGTACTGTTACAAGCGGTTAAAGGCATTTCCGAAGTGATTACAAAACCGGGCGAGGTAAATATTGATTTTAACGATATCCGCAAGGTAATGTGTAAGTCCCATAAATCACTTATCGGCATTGGGCAAGCCAGCGGGCCCGGACGGCATTTAACAGCGGTGAGGCAGGCTATTTCTTCGCCGCTACTGGAGAATGCCGATATCCGCGGGGCAAAGGGATTTATTGTACACTTTGCCGCAGATGAGGATTTGACACTGATGGAACAGGGTGAAGTAATGAACTTAATCCGCCAATATGCCAGCAATGATTCCATCGTGATGTTTGGCCAGTCGTATGATTCGTCGCTGAAGGATACTTTTAAGGTAACGGTAATCGCTACCGGTTTTAGCCCGGAAAAGGCCAATGTATTTATTGCGCGTAAACCGCTACCCAATACAAATACAGAAACGTACGATTTAACAAAAAATGTGTTCGCTACCTTTGATGAACCAAAAGCGCAGGAACCCTTGGAAGACAGTATGCTGGTGCCTGCTTTTTTGCGCCGTAAAAAAACAACAAATTCCCGGTAACAAGGAGACTAATGTATGGCGGTAGGGTTGCAAAGTTTACTTAGAACAGTCGTAGATAATAAAGCCAGCGGTTTACATATTCGCGGCAATTCAAATGCGTATGTACGTTTGAACGGCCAAATTAAACCGATTGATGATTCCTTCGTCAGTAATGATGAAGCCAAAAAAATGGCCTATGCTTGTATGGGCGAACGTGAGCGCCGCATTTTTGAACAATACAGTACGGTGGATTTTTCGTTAGATGCAAAGGCCTATGGACGTTTCCGTTTTAACGTGTTTCACCAGAGTGGTAAAATTGCCATGGCGGTGCGCCATATTCCGCTTAAAATTCCTTCTTTTAAAGATTTAAACCTGCCGGAAGAAGTACTCAAAAAAATTGCCGATAACCGCCGCGGACTGATTGTGGTAACTGGGATGACCGGATCGGGAAAGTCTTCTACTTTGGCAGCCATGGTGGACTATATTAACCGTTCCCGTAACGGGCATATTCTGACGATTGAGGACCCGATTGAATTTGTCCATACGGAAAATAAATGTATCATCAGCCAATTGGAATTGGGCGTAGATACTCCCTCTTATACAGGTGCCTTGCGTGCGTGTATGCGCCAGGACCCGGATACGATTATGATTGGTGAGTTGCGTGATGCAGAGGTTATGAAAGCAGCTATCAGTGCAGCAGAAACCGGGCAATTGGTATTGTGCACGATGCATACAGTCAATGTTACACAAACCTTAGCCCGCTTGACGGAGGCTTTCCCGATCGAACAGCACGCCCAAGTACGTTTGCAGCTTTCAGAACTCATCCGCGGAATTATCTGCCAGCGTTTGTTGCCCACCATTAAACCGGGTATGACGCCTGCTTTGGAAATTCTGGTTTCCACACCGCAAACCCGTAAATTGATTTTGGAAAACCGCGTAGGTGACTTGGTAAAAGCCATGCAGAATGGTGAATTCTACGGTATGAATACCTTTGACCAGTCCTTGGCGGATTTGTATAAAACAAACAAGGTGGATATGGACCGCGTGTTGGCAGCCGCCAGCAGTCCCGATGCTTTAATGATGGCTATCCGCGGTGTAACAGACAGTTTGGAGGCGGCATGAGCCGTCCCAACGGGCTTTTAATTGCTATAGACGGCACGGCCGGTACGGGTAAATCTACCGTTGGCCGTGCTGTTGCGTGTAGCTTGGGATACAGCTTTTTAAGCAGCGGTGGTTTATACCGGGCATTAGCTTATACCGTATTTGCTAAAAAAATTGATCCGGCGGATGGTGAAGCTGTTTTAGCGGCGGCGCAAGCGTTGCAATTTCATTTTGAGCGCCAGCCGGATGCCACTTTAAAGATGTTTGTGGATGGGGAATATTTGGGAAATAAACTGCAACTGGATGAAGTAGCCCAAACTGCCAGCAAGGTATCTACCAATGCCGCGGCCCGTGCGGTGTTAACAGAAAAAATGCGCCAAGCCGGAAAAGACGGCGGAATTATTGTAGAAGGACGGGATATTGGCACGGTCGTATTTCCGGATGCAGAGGTAAAAATTTATTTGGACGCGACGGCAGAAGTGCGTGCTGATCGGCGTGTCAAACAACTGGCAGAGCAGGGTGTACAAGCCGATTACGGGCAGATTTTAGCTTCTATTCAGGAGCGGGATTTGCGCGACAGTACGCGTGCCGCCTCTCCGTTAAAACCCGCGGCGGATGCCGTAAAGATAGATACTTCTTACTTGACACAAGACCAAGTAACTGACGAAGTGCTAAAGGAAATCAAACAGTATGCTGCTTAATTTGGTAAAATTTAGTGCAAGAGTGTTCTTTAAAACGTGTTATGATTTTCGTGTAGAAGGCCTAGAAAACATTCCAAAAACAGGTGCACTGATTATTGCCGGCAACCATTTATCTAATGCAGATCCCCCGGCGATTGGCGGATTTGCGGGCTTGGTGCGTGATTCGCGCTTTATGGCCAAAAAGGAACTGTTTGAAATTCCGCTTTTGGGTTGGTTCTTCCGGCGTTGCGGGTATATTTCTGTGGACCGGAAACGGGTCATCGGAGATTTTGGCGCCTTAGAAGGGGCCATCCACGCTTTACAAAATGGGGAAAGCGTAGTTATGTTCCCGGAGGGAACCCGTTCCAAAAACGGTAAACCCCAAAAACCAAAAAGCGGTATCGGCCTATTGGTATACAAAACAGAAGCGCCTGTTTTACCTGTTAAAGTAGAGGGTACTTTCGGGTGGCCGTGGGTTCGTAAAATACGTGTTAAATTCGGCCAGCCGTTTACCTTACAGAAAGACCCAGCCTTTGAGCCCAAGGTACAGTATAAACAATTTGCCAACGAAATCATGGAAAAAATAAATTCAATTACTATCTAAAGAAAATGGAGGAAACGCGCCAGCTTTGGCAAAGGTATGGCGTAAATAAGGACTTATGACAACCAACGAAGAGATTAAAAACACCGAAGAAACGATGAACGAATCCGAGATGACCATGGACCAGTTAATCGCGCAGCAAGAGTCTTTATCGGAGCAGTTAAACAAAAGAGAGATTGTAGAAGTACCTGTCGTACAAATTTCCGGCGATTATATTTTGGTAGACACCGGGGCCAAAAAAGAAGGTGCCATTTTGGTATCTGAATTTGACGGCAAAACCTTGCCGGCAGTGGGGGATAAAATTTCGGCTGTGCTCGTCAAACGCGGCACCGATGAAAGATATTCTATTTTGTCCCATAAAAAAGCCTTGGAAATGCAGGGCTGGGATATTTGCAAACAAGCCTACGAAGCTAAAGAACGTGTCAAAGGCGTGATTTTGCAAACGGTAAAAGGCGGTTATATTGTAGAAGTATTTGGTGTGAGCGGATTTATGCCGCTTTCCTTATCTGAATTGCATACTGCCTATAAACACTATTTACCGGTAGGCGCCAAAATCAAAGCGGTTATTGTAGAATTTTCTAAAGAAAAACAGAAGCTCATTGTTTCGCGCAAACAAGTGCTAGAGGAAGACGAAGCCGTACGCCGCGCCGAAGTTTTAAGCCAAATCAAGGAAGGAAATATTTTGCGGGTCGTGGTGGCCAAGACGGACAAGGACCGTTTGTTCTTGCGCTTTCATGGCATTGAAGGCGTAGTGGCTTTAGAAAACATAGCGTGGAAAGAACCGGAAACGGCCATCGCCAATTTCCGCCGCGGACAACGTTTGAAAGCCAAATTATTAAAACTGGACAAAGAAACCCCGCGTTTGGAATTTGGTTTAAAACAGTTATTTCTCAACCCGGCCGATGCCTTAAAACGCCGCTATCCGTATAAGAGCTCCGTAAAAGCCACGGTGGTCAAGGTCTCTGCTGAGGAAGGTGTGGAATGCACCATTGGCAAAAACGCTACCAAGGCCTATATCAGTCCGTTTGAAATGGGTAATGACTTTACGGCCAAAGAGGGCGACGTGATTTCCGCTTTAGTGGTGGGTGTCAACCCAGAGACCTATGTGGTCAATTTGTCTGTAAAGAAATATGACCAGGTACAAAACCGTAAAGTTGTGGCGCAGTACTTAAAACAAGCGCCGCGTCCGACCTTGGGGCAACTTTTGGAAGATTCCTTCCAGCCACAAGAAGAAACCTCCGAAGAAAAATAGTTTAGATAGTGGTTTGTAAAATCCCGCCCGCGTTTGCGAGCGGGATTTTTTATTAACAGCCTTACAGAATACCCCGGGCTTCAGCCCGGGGATGAATGAGAAT